>JAGLQP010000133.1 GCA_023136785.1 Spirochaetales bacterium | reverse complement strand
ATGTCTGATTCCCACGACCATCTGGACAATATCGCGAAGGCGGTACAGGAGTTTACAGATAGAAAGATCGCCGCCCTGATTCATGGGGGGGATCTGTGCTCTCCCTTCGTCTTCAGGCAGCTGGAGAAGCTCAGGACCTTTTGCCCCCGCATGTATGCGGTGTTCGGCAACAATGACGGAGATCGTGTATTGCTGACCGAGAAGGGCAAGGGATTTTGTACGTTTCGCGACGGCGCCCTGGTCCTGGAGCTGGGGGGGCGGCGTATCGCGATCATGCACTACCCCGATGTGGCGGAGAGCCTGCACAGAAGCGGGGATTTCGATCTGGTGATCTACGGTCATGACCATCAGGTGCGGGTGGAGGGTAGGGAACGGGTTCTGCTAAATCCGGGAAGCTGTGCCGGGTACCTTGCAGACAGAGCTACGATTGCCGTTGTAGATCTGGATACTCTCGAGGTCGAACTGATCGATCTCGATTGATTAAGCCCCGCTGGAAGCCTGCGCGGGCAGGACAAAGGGGCGGCTAGATAGGATGACCTGTGTCTTCGATTTCCCGCTCCGCTTCTTGAAACGAAGCCATCATGGAAGCGAAACCCGGATCGAGCCAAATCTTGCTCTTTCCCAATTCCTTGGGGGATCGGGAAGCCGTCAAGATCAGTACGGATCGCAGGGTGTTCTCGAGGCGGTCTAGATAACGTACCACCGCCTCTGCCCCTCCGGACACGGCCTCCCGAATCAGGGGCAGAGCCAATCCGGCGGAATGAGCTCCCAGGGCGATGGATTTGGCCACATCGAGCCCGGTTCGTACACCCCCAGAGGCAAGGATCTTTCCGGTGTGCTGCTTCAGGCAAGCGAGAAGGACCGCGGTCGGGATGCCCCAGTGGGCAAACTCCTCTGCCTCCCCCCGATCATCTTCCGGGACGCGGTGGGCTTCCACCGTCACCCAGTTGGTTCCACCGGCTCCGGCCACATCTACATAGGCAACACCGCTGTCCAGAAGGTTTTGAACCCTCTGCGGGCGGATCCCGAAGCCCGTTTCTTTCACGATGATCGGCACCGGAGCTCCGTCGCAGAGTCGTCGGATCGAATCCTTGATGCCCCGAAAGTCTCGATCTCCTTCGGGTTGAAAGAGCTCCTGGCCGGGATTCAGATGTACGACCAGGCTATCCACCTCGAGTTTCTTGACAAGCTCAAACAGTTTTTCGTGCTCCATATCCCTGATCTGCGAACCTCCGATGTTCGCCAGAATGGGAACATCGGGAGCGAGGGCTTTGAGATGAAAGTGCTCGAACAGCTCGGGGGAATCGAAGAGGATGCGGATCGAACCCATGCCCACCGCATACCCCTTCTCCTGGGCAGCCTTGGCCAGCTCGCGGTTGGCGAAGAACCCCTTCTCCGAACCTCCGGTCATGCAGGAGATAAAAATGGGGGCGGCTACGGTCTGTCCGAGGAACTCTGTCTTGAGATCGATTTCGTCTTCGCCGATCTCGGGCAGGGCATCATGGATGAAATGCACACCTTCGAAACCGGTGCTGTTGCCCTCAACTGAGAACCGGGACGGGTCGGCGCAAATCGACAGGTGTTTCTCTTTCCGAAATCCAATCTCGGACGTTGCTTGAGTATGCGTACTCATGATATCCATCCCTACTTCGTCGATGTCTTGTAGCGGTTGATGGAGTTGAGATAAGCCCGTGCACTGGCCTCGACGATGTCGGTGGAAGCTCCCCGACCGATGTATCGTCCGCCCTCGATCTCCACACTCACAGACACTTCGCCGATTGCCTTCCGCCCAGGGGTTATGGCATGAACGTTGTACTCGAGGAGTTTTGACGAAATACCGATGGCCCGATCGATGGCGTTGATCATCGCATCGACGGGCCCGTCTCCGGTTGCGGCCTCCTCCAGGATCCGGTCCTCGGTTTTGATCCGTACCGTGGCGGTGGGGACCGCTACGTTCCCGGACTGAAAGTTGTAGTAGGACAGCTCGTAGGTATCGAGGTGCTCGCCGATCTGATCGCGGACGATGACGTACAGGTCGTCGTCGTAAACCTCTTTCTTGCGGTCCGCCAGATCGAGGAAGTGCTGGTACGCCTTGTCCAGGTTCTCATCCGACAGGATCAGACCCAGCTCTTCGAGGCGCCGGCGAAACCCGTGCTTTCCCGAGTGCCTGCCCAATACGAGTGTGCTGCCCTCCCGACCCACATCCTCCGGCTTCATGATCTCGTAGGTGGCCCGGTGTTTGATCACTCCGTCCTGGTGGATCCCCGCTTCGTGGGCGAAGGCGTTCTCCCCCACGATCGGTTTGTTTCTGGGGATGGGAAAGCCGATGATATTGCTCAGCAGCCTGGAGGAGTGATAGATCTGATGGGTGTCGATCCCGGTGGTGTAGGGCATCAGGTCCTGACGGACCTTCAGGGCCATAACAAACTCTTCCAGAGAGGCGTTTCCGGCCCGTTCCCCGATGCCGTTTACCGTTACCTCCACCTGGCGGGCGCCGTTCTTCACCGCGGCGATGGAGTTGGCCACCGCCAGGCCGAGGTCATTGTGGCAGTGCACCGACAGCACCGCCTTATCGATGTTGGGAACTCCCTCCATGATACTCCGGATGAACGTACCGAACTCCTCGGGAATGGAGTAGCCGACGGTGTCCGGGATATTGATTGTATTGGCTCCGGCCTCGATTACACTCTCCACCAGACGGCAGAGGAAGGGCAGATCGCTGCGGGTCGCGTCTTCCGGCGAGAACTCCACCTCGTCGACCCGTTGGCGAGCCCAGCGGACCGCCTGGCAGGCCATCTCCAGTACATCTTCCGGCTCCTTCTTGAGCTTGTGTTTCATATGGATCGGGGAACTGGCGATGAAGGTGTGAATACGTTTACGTTCGGCATCCTTGATCGACTGGCAGGCTGCGTCCAGGTCCTTCTCCACAGTCCGGGCCAGGGCCGTAATCGCCGGACCCTTCACCTTCTCGGCGATCATTTTGCAGGCGTCGAACTGTCTCGGCGATGATACGGGGAATCCCGCTTCGATCGCATCCACCCCGAGGCGAGCCAGCTGGACCGCTACCTCGTACTTCTGTTCGATACTCATCGAGGCGCCGGGGGACTGTTCCCCGTCGCGCAGGGTTGTATCAAAAATATAGATCCGTTCCATTGCTTTGTGTTTTCCTTTCTCTCATCCACTTGCCTAGGCTATGGTAATCTTGAAATCATCGTTCAGCTTTTCCGAGGCACCTTTTCTCTGCCCTTCCGGCTCCGTTGTCTGCTTCTTTCCCCGTTCCATGGAAATGAGCCCGCTGCGGGCGATTTCCCGGATCGAGTAGGGTAGGAGCACGGCAGCGAAGTTGTCGATCTTCTCCGAAGAGCCCGTGACTTCCAGTACCATGGAGTCGATACCCACATCCAGCACCCTGGCTCGAAATACATCGGCCACCTGAAAGATCTCTCCCCGTTGGTTCGGTTTTGCCCGCACCTTGATCAGAGCCAGCTCTCTGTTCAGGGAGGGTAGGGCGCTCAGGTCATTGACTTTGATCACGTCGATTAGCTTGTTCAGCTGCTTCTTGATCTGGTCGATGACATTGTCGTCTCCCTCGCAGACCAGGGTGATCCGGGAAATCTGAGGATCCGTGGTAACTCCCGCGGTGATACTCTCCAGATTGTAGCCCCGACCCGCGAACAGACCGGCGATTCGGGATAGTACGCCTTGGTGGTTCTCCACCAGCATTGAAAATATGTGGGTCATCCTTGCCTCCCTTCGGAGAAGATCATTTCCGCGATCCCGGCTCCCGGGGCGACCATCGGAAAAACATTGAACTCCCTCTCTACAATGAAATCGATGAAGATGGGTCGGTCTTTGATTTTACCGGCCTCGGTCAGAGCAGGCTTGATGTCTTTTTCCTCGAATACCCGCATGCCCACGGCTCCGTAGGCTTCGGCCAGTTTGACGAAATCCGGTCGATACACGGTGCAGTGATCGCCGGGGCCCTTGCACTGGGGTGGGCAGGCGGCACCGGTCATCAGGCAGGTCGAGGAGTAGCGTTTGCCGAAAAACAGCTCCTGCCACTGCCGTACCATCCCCAAATAGCCGTTGTTGAGTATGGTCACGATCACCGGCAGATTGTTGTATACCGCCGTAGCCAGCTCCTGGATGTTCATCTGAATCGAACCGTCTCCTGCGATATCGATGACCCGTTTTTCCGGATTGGCGATCTGGGCGCCGATGGCGGCGGGAAAGCCGTAGCCCATCGTGCCCAATCCCCCCGATGTCAGCAGACTGCGGGGGTGGCGAAAGGTGAAGAACTGAGAGGTCCACATTTGGTTTTGCCCCACCTCGGTGGCGATGATCGCATCGGGAAAAACCTCGCAGATCGTTTGGATCACCCTGTCGGGGCGCAGGTGCCCAATGGATCGCCGATCCGCTGCTTCTGCTCCCCGGGCTGCACCCGCCTTGTTCGTTTTGGGTGCATCGCTTCCTCTGCCCACGCGCGCCTCGAGGGGATGCTCTTCTTTCCACTTGTCTATCTGCTTGATCCAGTCGTTGATTTTCGGCGCTTCGAGCAGGGGCAGCAGCTGCTCCAACACCAGGCGGGCGTCCCCCACGATGGGAACCTCTACGGGTACGTTGCGGGAGATCGATACCGGATCCTGGTCGATATGAACGATCTTGGCTTCCGGGGCGAACTTGGACAGGTCTCCGGTGGCCCGATCGTCGAAACGGTTGCCGATTCCGAACAGGAGGTCCGCGCCGGTGACGGCCATGTTGGCAACGTAGGTACCATGCATCCCGAGCATACCGAGGCACAGCGGGTCATCTCCGGGCAGCGCCCCGATGCCCATCAGGGAATGAACAACAGGAACCCCCGTCTTCTTGACGGCTTTGCGAAAAATCTCGACGGCCCCGGCGATGTGGATCCCTCCGCCGATGTAGAACAGCGGATTTTTTGCTCGTTTCAGCTCCATCGCGGCCTTCTTGATCTGGTTGGGATGGCCTTTCAGTACCGGATTGTAGCCGCGGATGCTCACCTTGGCCGGGTACTCGTCGTCTCCCTTTTCGAGGATGACATCCTTGGGCAGGTCGACCAGAACCGGACCCGGACGTCCCGAGTTGGCGATGGTGAAGGCTTCTTTCAGAATCCGGCCCAGGTCCTTGCGATCGAGAACAAGATAGTTGTGCTTGGTGATCGGCCGGGTGATCCCGACGATATCCGCCTCCTGAAAAGCATCGTTCCCGATCATGGAGCGGGACACCTGTCCGGTGAAGCAGACGATCGGCACCGAGTCGAAGTTGGCCGTAGCGATTCCGGTAACCGTATTGGTGGCTCCGGGACCGCTGGTGACCAGGCAGACCCCGGTTTTGCCCGTGGAGCGGGCGTAGCCGTCGGCGGCGTGCACCGCTCCCTGTTCGTGACGGGTCAGGATGACCTGGATTTCCGTTTCGGAGTACAGGGCGTCGAATACTGGAATTACCACCCCGCCCGGGAATCCGAACAGGTGCTTGACGCCCTCCGCCTTGAGGGCTTTTATAAACAGTTCAGCTCCGCTTATCTTCATTCTCCCCCCCTAGATTTTGAGATTTCGTATCGCCCCGCGAGAAGCGGAGGTGACGTTCTGAGAATAACTGTCCAGAAAAGGACTTCCGGTCTGCTTGATAACAGGGCTGAAAGCGGCCCTGCGCTTTTCCAACTCGGTTTCAGGGAGAAGCAGATCGAGGCGTTTAGCCGGTATGTCGATTCGGATCCGATCTCCCTCCCGGATCAGTCCGATACGTCCCCCTGCCGCTGCTTCCGGGGTGATATGTCCGATCGACGCCCCGCGGGTCGCTCCGGAGAAACGACCGTCGGTCAGCAGGGCCACCTCTTTGTCCAAGCCCATCCCGGCGATCGAGGCGGTCGGCGAGAGCATCTCCCGCATGCC
>JAGLQP010000132.1 GCA_023136785.1 Spirochaetales bacterium | reverse complement strand
GACTTTCCCTGGGACGAGCGGGACAAGGTGCTTCGCTACGTATTCGACAGCTATCCAGGGTGCGTCGGCATGGTGGCGGATCATGTGACCTTTGGCCCCCGCTCGGCCGTGCGGGAATCCGCCAAGGCGTACGGACTGCCGGAGCGGGAGATCGGAGAGATGGTGAAGTACTACAAGCACGGCGAGGCCCAACGGATTCCCGATTTTCTCCTCTCCGCCGCCCGGGCCATTCAAGGCCTGCCTCGACACCTGGGAACGCACTGCGGAGGCGTGGTGATCACCCCCGGGGCCATCACGGAGTACACCCACGTGCAAAGCTCGCCTTTGGGGTACCCCTTGATCGCCTGGGACAGAGACAGCGCCCAAGGGGCCCGGCTGGTCAAGATCGACCTGCTCGGCAACCGCTCGCTGGCGGTGCTCCGTGACACGATCGAGCTGGTGAACCGGCAGATCTCCGGTGCCGCCCCGCCCGCCTCCAAGCTCACCTGGGACGGTCTCGATGGGGTGGAAAACCGGGAGACCCGGCGGATGATCGCCCGGGGGGACACCGTTGGGATCTTCTACGTGGAGTCCCCGGCGACCCGGCAGCTACTGCGCAAGATGGGCAGGGGAGACTACGAGCACCTGGTCATGGCCACCTCGATCATCCGCCCGGCAGCCAACCGCTGCATCCGGGAGTTTCTCCTGCGCCTGCACGGAGCACCCTACCGCGCCCCGAGTCCGGTCCTCGATCAAACCTATGGGCTGATGATCTACCAGGAGGATATTTCCCGCGTGGCCACGACGGAGGCGGGTTTCAGCCCCGGGCAGGCGGATCGGCTGCGCAAGACCCTGTCGGCAAGATTCGGTTCCTCCGACCTGGAGAGGTTCCGGAAGCTTTTTTTTAGCAAAGGCGCCCGGAGAGGAACTCCCGTGGCTGCCCTGGCTCAGTTATGGGACATGATCTGTTCCTTCCAGGGCTATTCCTTCTGCAAAGCCCACAGCGCCTCCTACGCCCTGCTTTCCTTCAAGCTGGCCTATCTGAAGTACCATTTCCCCCTCCAGTTCTTCGTGTCTGTGATCGACAATGGAGGCGGATACTACTCCCGCCAGACCTACCTCAACGAGTGCCGCAGATTGGGAGTAGCCATCCTGCTTCCCGATGTCAACAGGAGCGAGGTGGCCTACACCGCGGAGGGGGGTGCCTTGAGGATCGGTTTGGGCCAGCTGCGGGGCATCAGTCGAACCTTCGTTCAGAAGCTGCTAAACGAACGGGGAAGGGGAGGATTGTTCACAGGGTACGCGGATTTTCTCAGGCGGCTGAGCCCGGGGCTTCTGGAAATCCGCTTGCTCGTACGTTCGGGTGCCCTGGACGGGATCTCCGAAGGGATGTTCCGGCCTCAGCTGTTGTGGCGGTATTTCCGAACCGAAAGAATCGAGGGACTGTTCGCCCGGGAAATTCCCGCAGTCCCTGACTACCCCGAGGGGGTGAAGCTGCTCGACGAGATCCGCACCCTGGGTCTTTTGGTCTCCAGGCATCCGGTTTCCATCTTTCGCTCCCGGGCCCGCCGTCTGGGCAAGCGGCTCGGGTTCCCGCATCTGATTCGTTCCCAGGAGTTACCCCGATTCATCGGCCGGCAGGTGAGCCTGGTCGGACTGGTGGCCGCCGGCAAGGAAGTACTTACCCGGACCGGCGAGCCATTGGTATTCGTCAGCTTCGAGGATGAGTTTTCACTGTTCGAAACCGTCCTCTATCCTTCGGTGTTTCGCTCCGTTTGCAGCCGGATCGACGGCGGAGGACTGTTTCTGCTGTCCGGGGTGGTAGAGGAGGAGATGGGGGCCTTCTCCGTGAAGGTTAAACGGATCTCTCGGCTATTCTGACTTGACACGGACGGGGTGAGGAAAGTATTTTTCTATCAGGCTAGATAGAGGTGATGTAACCCAATGGCGGAGAAGGATCGAGTATTTATATTTCATATCTTCCGTAGAGACGGCACCTCTCTGTTTCTGAATCCCTTCGGAAGTCCCGGGAAGATCGTCGGTGGGTTGGAGAGAAGCGAGGTGGAGGGACGCTACGGTATGGAGCCCAGGGTGGAAGCCCTGACCATGTTTCGCAACGAGCTGTACCGACAGATCGAAGTCGGAGTGAAGAACTGGCTCAGCGACGTGCGCTTCATTCCCAAGTTCCTGATCTCCGCCCTGGCATTTGTGGTTGTCTATTTTTTCATGTCCTTCGTGGTGAGGGATCCCCTGCCGGTGATCGACGAGATCGCGATCGGCCTGGGCGCAGGCGTGGCCGTGTTCTTTCTTCAAAGTCGCCGGGACATAAGCTCAAAGGCAGCCACAAAAAAGCGTCTCGACCTGCGGGTGATTGTAGACAGGATCACCTTTCTGGAAAGTGATTTCGTGAATCAGGTGGAGGCGGCTCTTCATAGAAACGAGACCAGCAGCATCGAGGATGTGGTCAAACAGATCGTGGAGCCGGCCAGACAGGAGTTGGGCGAAGATGTCCGCGAAGAGGCGGCTCAGTTCATCCGAGCGTTGGAGAGCAGGTTCGATTTCAAGAAGCTTCAGCGGGAAGAGCGCATGCTCAAGCGTGTCATGAGCAGAAGTCCTGTGGAGCTGAACAAGAACTTCGCCCGGCTGGTAGAATCGAAAAAGTACGATTTTCCCCTGTACGCGGTTTACAAGAGTTTCAAGAAAACAGTAGCAAATCAAAAATAACCGGGATGAGCGCCGCAAGGCAACCGTCCATGACAGCGCTCCGGAGTCAGGCGAAGATGGCGCTCTCCGCCTTCCTCTTTTTCAGGTAGTGGGAAAGCAAAGCCAGGCCCACGGCCATGTTCTCGTTGCGTACGGTCACGTCCGCGGAAGCACTGAGCTGTGTAGGGGCGAAGTTCCAGATCGCCTTGATGTTCTGCTCCACCACCAGATCACAGACACCTTGGGCTGCATTCTTGGGCACGGTGATGATCGCGATCCCCACGTCGAAGCTTTGAATGACTCTTTTCAGGCTTTCCATCGGTAGGACTGTAAAACCGCCGATGACTTTATCCTGTTTGACCGGATTGCTGTCAAATACGGCGACCAGCTTCAGTCCGTACTCGCTCAAGCCCGGATACTCGATCAGGGCGGATCCGAGCCTTCCCACCCCGATGAGGATCGCCGTGTTCTCCGTGTTTATCCCGAGGAAATCCCCGATCGCCCCTTTTAGCCCGGAGACCGAGTATCCTGATTTGGGTTTGCCCTTGTAGCCGATCACGGACACGTCTTTTCGCACCTGGGTGTCGTCGACATGGAAGAAATGGGCCAGATATTTGGAGCTGACGAACTGCTCGCCTTTCTGCTCCATATCGGAAAGGATCTGGTGATAGTAGGGGATTCTCCGCAGGGTTTGCACGGGGATCGTGGGTTTTGGTTTTTTGGGTTTTTCAGAATCTTTCAAGGTGATAAACCGTATCGAATCGATACCAGAAAGTCAATCGCCGATTCTCAAGCGTTCCTCCATCTCGGACTGCAGCTCGAGGGCTTTTTGTGCCGTTTCAATGTTGGCCCGGGCAGGGGTGTAGCTCGGGTCGATCTCCAGAACCTTTTTCCAGAAATCGATAGCCTCTTCCAGGTCCCCCTCGGCGTAGGCCGCTAACCCGTTGAGATACAGGCCATCGATCCGGTTCTGTGCGGCAAGACGACCCCGGTCACCCAGATTGAGCTTGGCTTGTACGCTGAACTTATCGAGAGGATCGATCCGGCCGCTAAGATCGAGGTTGTAGTTCAGAACAAAGCTGACCTTTTCCAGATCGACGCTGCTGCCGATGCTGACTTTTGGGTTCTCCCCCTTCCACTGAAATCCGGTCTGTATGGAGAGGAAGTTGGTTACCGCGAAGTTGAATCCCGTGGCCACGTACCAATTCTCCGCAGGTGCATCCTGCGGGAAAAAGCTGAAGGGCAGATTGAAATCGAAAGCCCAGGTGATCGGACGAACCGGGGAGTAGGCAATCCCCAAGGTAGCCATGGTGGGCAGAGGGTCTCCAAGCGCCGGGATCCCGATATTCTTCACCACGCCGCCGACGGAAAAATTCTTGCTCCGGGAAATGAAGAACTTCAGAAAATTGAAACGGGTCAGGACTCCAACATCCACCATCGCCGTCAGCACGGACTGATCCGGGTAAAAGGCGGTGGGAATGTTTCGGTAGGCCGTCTTGAGGTTGGCCCCGACTCCCAGACCGTAGAAGTTGAAATCCGAAAAGAAGTTGTAGGACACATTGAGAGTGGCTACGGTTTCGGAGATGTAGCCGCGGTTCTCCCTCTCCCCCCACTCATTGTATTCGGTGAAGGGCACGTAGAGGAACTTGCCCCCGACACCGATCCCCAGGTCATCGTAGCGGATTGTATACACCACCCCCTCGAGATTTGAATCTGCGATCCAACTGTGGTGATAGAAGGAAAGTTCGGTGATCTCCAGGGAGGAGCTGGCCGAGGGATTGGCCTCCAGATACCCCGAATCCCAGGCTACGGCGGTGTAGGCCGTACCCATGCCTTCGAGCTTTCCGCCCAGGGGAATCAGCAAGGTGGGAAAAGCCGTCAATCCCGTGTTGGGATCTGCAAATCGAGACAACGATTCGTTGAGATTGTAGTAGAAGTCGGAGAAATCCGCGAACACCGGAACGCTCAAGAGACAGAGAACTGTAACGAGCAGCAAAATCCTCTTCATCTACAGTAAATATACATCCAAAGTGCGCAACTTTCCAGAGTTTGGAAAAACTCTCGTCCACTAGCTAAACTATCGGTCGTTTCGACATTTCGCTGTACGTGCCCGGGTATTTTCCGTCGATAATGATATAGACTATAGTAGAGTAGACCAAAATCCTCAAAACGGTTTTGGGGGCACAAACAGCGTTGTATTCTCCTTCGGTAAAGGGAAAAATCATTCTCCTGACTCTCATCCTCTGTCTGGTTGCTGCGGTCAGCGTCCAGGCTCGCGGTCGGGCGGAAAGGCAGTCGCGGGAACGCCTGGCGGAGGTGGAGAAGCTTATCGAAGAGAAACGCTACAACCAGGCTATCCTGCTGTTGTCCCAGGTCGTCAAAGAGGACCCGGACCGCTTCGACGCGGCGGAAGAGCTGATGAATAGGATCCGCACGCACCGGGGCGAGATCGACGCCGGCTTTGCCGACTTGAATACGGCGATCAGGGAAAATGATCTGGAAAATATCGTAGCCCTGATGGATAAGTTGGAGGATCTGAACCCATACCCGAATGAGTCGGAGGCGGAGTTGCTCGATATGCTGCGGGCCGCCGGGGTCGAGCAGATCTACTTTGTCAATCAGTTTCGTGACATCATGGCCAGGGCCAAAGCCCAGATAGAGGCGGGTCAATACCAGCAGGCCGTTACTACCTATCTCGAAGGATTCGAGATCAACAAGGATCGATTCGACGAGGCAGGCTACGGCAACATCCTGGTGAACTCTGCGAATACGGCCCTGCAAAACATGAGACAATCGATCACTGATTTCCGAGCTCTGTCCTCAACCCTTGATCAGGAGGATACCCTGATCAGTGCAGAGGCGGAAACCTTAAACCAGGCTGTGGCTGCGGTTGCCGCCGATCTGGAGTCGATGATGGTGGAGAAAGGCACGGTGGATCGGGCCGGGCTGACTTTCCGTCGTCTAAACACTCAGATCCGGGACAATTCCGCCGACGACCAGTACGATCTGTTTCTCTTCTTTGCCGGCCAGCTGGTATCCGGACCCAGTGACAGCACTGCCGAGGGGATTGCCTACGCCCTGGATGCGATCTGGCGGCAGGATTCCACAGGCCTCGAGTCGACACTCCTGCAGCGGGGTGAGGCCTCCTATGCAGCGGTTACCGAGCAGTTTCGAACGGAGTCCTTGACTCAAGCCGTGGAGAGTGTGGCTGAGGCGGGGGCCCTGTTTACCGCTCTTCTCGATCTTCAGGCTCTCTGGCCGTTGCGGGTCGCT
>JAGLQP010000131.1 GCA_023136785.1 Spirochaetales bacterium | reverse complement strand
GTACCAACGATAAACCGGAGGACAACAAGTGAACTATTTTCTGACAGAAGAACAGCAGATGATCAAAGATCTGGCCGCCAAAATCGCCAAGGAGAAGGTGGAGCCGGTCGCTTTAGAGTACGACGAGAAGGGCACTTTCCCCTGGGATATAGTGGAAGTGCTGGCTAAATCGGATCTCTTCAGGGTGTTTGTCCCGGAGGAATACGACGGCTTGGGCGGCGGAATCATGGAAATGTCTATCGTGGTGGAGGAGTTGTCCAAAGCCTGTGGTGGTATCGCCCTGGCCTATGCCGCGTCCGGTCTGGGCACCATCCCCATCATCCTGTTCGGAAGTGATGAGCAGAAAAAGAAATACCTGCCCCGGTTGGCGGCCGGAGAGATCCTGGCGGCTTTCGCTCTGACCGAGTCGGAAGCGGGCAGTGACGCCGCAGCTGTGAAGACCAAGGCAGTGCCCGACGGGGACAGCTACCTGCTCAACGGCACCAAGCAGTGGATCACCAACGGCGGGGAAGCGTTTATCTACACTGTGATAGCTCTAACCGATCCGACGCGAGGTCCACGGGGCGCCTCGGCCATTCTGGTTGAGAAGGATACCCCGGGATTTGAGTTCGGCAAGAAAGAGGACAAGATGGGGATCCGGGCTTCCGTCACGAGGGAGTTGATCTTCAGCGACTGCAAGGTTCCCAAAACGAACCTGCTGGGGCGGGAGGGCGGCGGTTTCCTGGTGGCCATGAAGACCTTCGACAAGACCCGACCCGGAGTAGCCTCCCAGGCTGTGGGAATTGCCCAGGGAGCTCTGGACAAGGCGGTGGCCTACTCCCAGGAACGGAAGCAGTTCGGCAAACCCATTTCTTCCTTTCAAGGAATCCAGTTCATGCTGGCCGATATGGCCACCCAGGTGGAAGCAGCCCGTGCCCTGACCTATGCTGCAGCCAGAACGATCGATGCCGGTGCGCGGAATGTATCCAGAGTTTCCGCCATGGCCAAGGTATTTGCTTCGGATACGGCGATGAAGGTCACAACCGACGCGGTGCAGATCTACGGCGGCTACGGATACATGAAGGAGTATCCCATGGAGAAGATGATGCGGGATGCCAAGATCACCCAGATCTATGAAGGTACGAATCAGATCCAAAGAGAAGTCATCGCTCTCCAGCTCATAAAAGAAAGTCTGCAGAAGAAGGAGTAACCAGAGTTTTGAAGATCGTTGTCTGCATAAAACAGGTTCCGGATACGACCAACGTCCGCATCAATCCGGAGACCAACACCCTGATGCGTGAGGGTGTGGAGTCCATCATCAATCCCTTCGACATGTACGCCCTCGAGGAGGGAATTCGGCTGAAGGAGAAGCACGGGGGAACCGTGATCGTGCTGTCCATGGGACCACCCCAGGTGGAGAGTGCCCTACGGGACGCCCTCAGCCTGGGAGTGGACGAGGCGATTTTGCTCTCCGATCGAGCCTTTGCCGGGGCGGATACTCTGGCTACAGCCTACACCCTGGCTCGGGGAATCAAAAAAGTCGGCAAGGTGGATGTCATCCTGATGGGTCGCCAGGCTATCGACGGTGATACCGGTCAGGTGGGTCCCGGAGTGGCGGAGAATCTTGGACTGCCCCACGTGACGGAGATTCGCATGATCGAGGGAATCGAGGATGACGGAACCATCATCGTCGAGCGCCTTCTGGAGGACGGCTATGTCCGCTTGAAGTCGAAGCTTCCCATCGTCTTAACGGTGGTGAAGGAGATCAACGAGCCCCGACTGCCCTCCCTGAAGGGTAAGATGGCGGCCAAGAAGGCGGAGATTCCGTCCTGGAATCACGAAGACATCGAGTTCGACCTCCAGCGTATCGGGCTGACCGGCTCGCCGACCCAGGTTATGAAGATCTTCACCCCCCCCAAACCCTCCGGCGGGAAGATCTTCGAAGGGGACGTGCAGCAAGCTGTCACCAGTCTGCTTGCGGAGCTTCGCGAGGCGGGGATCCCGATCGGACAGCAGAGAGAGGAAGGCTCAAGGAATGGCTGAACCGATTCGGATCATCGTTGACAAATGCGTAGGCTGCGGCCTGTGTATCAAAGTCTGCGCCTACGATGCTGTATCTTTGGTCGATAAAATGGCGGTGCTCAACGAGCGCTGTACCGTGTGCGGGGCCTGTGTCAGTGCGTGCAAGTACGACGCGATCGTCATCGAGCGGCGGCCCTTCAAAGGTCAGGATGTAGAGAGCTACTCCGGTATCTGTATTTTTGCTGAAAATCGTCATGGAGCGCTATCCTCCGTGGTGTATGAGATCATCGGAGCGGCTCGGGAGCTAAAGGTGAGCCTGGACAAGAAAATCAGCGCCATCCTGCTCGGGGAGAAGGTAAGGGAGATGGCCGACGAGTTGATCTCCTACGGGGTTGACGAGGTCTGGATGATGGAAGATTCTGCCATCGGAGATTTCAACGAGGAGATTCAGGCGGACCTGGTAGCAAAGATCCTGCTCGACAAGAAGCCGGAGATCTTCCTCGGCGGCGGAACAATTATCGGCCGATCGCTGCTGCCCCGAGTGGCGGCACGGATCCTGACCGGATTGACCGCCGACTGCACCGAGTTGTCCATCGATGGGGATAACAAACTGCTCAAGCAGACCCGGCCGGCCTTCGGTGGAAACATCATGGCCACGATTCTGTGCGACAGCCACAGACCCCAGATGGCTACGGTACGGCATAAGGTGATGAAAGCCGCAGAACCGCTAGAGGGTCCTCATGAGGGGCAGATCCTGGAATTGAGCTATCCCGTCCTCAAGCCCCGTGTGGAGGTGCTCGAGTTTGTTCCCGAAGAGATGGATACGGTGAACCTGGCTGATGCCGATTTCATTGTCTCCGGGGGCCGTGGCTTAAAGGACCCCAAGAACTTTTCCCTTATCGAAGGGCTGGCCAAAGCGATCGGAGGCGCTGTAGGAGCCTCCCGTGCTGCTGTGGACGCCGGTTGGATCCCGTACTCCCATCAGGTAGGGCAGACGGGAAAAACTGTGAATCCGACGATATACGTGGCCTGCGGAATCAGTGGCGCAATCCAGCATCTGGCGGGGATGAAGAGCTCGGACATTATCGTGGCAATCAACAACGATCCCAGCGCTCCGATCTTCAACGTAGCCCACTACGGGATCGTCGGGAGTCTCTTCGACGTCGTGCCGGAGATGGCAAAGCAGATCAAAGGTTAAAGACTTTTCAGATCAGAAAGCGCCCTATCTCTTTGAGTTCTGGCATCCTCTCGAACACGGGCCGCTCATTCGGATGATCCGCCTTGTCCTGTTCCACGGCCTTCACATACAGCTCGTTGATTAGATCGGAGAAAACACCGAGATTGGCGGGGAAGTTGTTGATCGCCATGTCGAGCAGGATCTTGTCTTCGCCGCCTTTCTGGCGGCTGAACACCGTTTCGGCCCCGCCGGACAGTAGTATGCGCAGTCGGGGGGCAACATCGATCTTGGCTTGATGCACGAAGGTGGCCGCCGCATGGATCTGTTCGTACAGTTCTTTGTACGGATAACCCTGAATCTTGTAGAGGTCCGTCTTTTCTGTGAGACGGGCGATGGCATCCCAGGTTCCCCGGGGAACTTTCATCAGTAAAAGAGCCTTGCGGATAAAGCGGTTGTTCAGGTTTGTGTGGTAGTGATTCCGGATCTTCTCAATGATTTTGAAGATCTCTTCGTTGCGTATTGACATGCCAACCTCCGGGTGACCTCAGTGTTCCGATGGTACTCGAAACCACTTTTATACTACAATATTTCGTTCAATCATAGTAGATATCAATCGAGAACTGAAGGTTGAGCGCCGGCGGGGGATATCCCCGGCCTCCTTGACAGGTTCGCCGCCGTTGTGGTATCGCTTGGAGCTACACAACATGGACCACGATCGGAGCTCAAACCTCCAGATTCTTCCCATGCTTGCTGCCGTGGGGGCGATGCTGTTTTGGGGACTTTCCTTCGTTAGCTCGAAGGCCATACTCAATACGGGATTCCCTCCCATGACCATGGTGTTTCTGCGCTTTCTTGTCGCCTCTGTCGTTCTTTTTCCGCTTCAGCGCAAACTTCATCCGGAGTTCAGGCTGAAGAAACAGGACCGACTCTTCCTGCTTCTCAGCGCTTTGTTCGGGATTTTTTTCTATTTTCTCTGCGAGTCCCGTGGAATCAAGTTTACCTCCGCCTCCAACGCAGCCCTGATCACAGCGATCATACCGGCTTTGACTGTAGGAGCGGAGTATCTTCTGTTCAGGAACTCGGTCCGCTGGTATCAGGGATTCGGTATTGCCCTGTCGATCCTTGGGGTGTACTTCGTGGTACAGAGATCACCGGGGCAGTACGACCGGGCGCTGCTTGGCAATCTTCTGATGTTCGGAGCCTGCTGCTCCTGGGTAGTCTACAATATGTTCAGCAAGAATCTGCACCGCGGGATGCGGGGGGTGAACCTGATTACCTTCCAGTCCATGATCGGCACGGTCCTTCTCCTCCCGATCGCCTTGAGCGAGCACCGCTCGTGGAACTTCAGCAGCTTAATTGTGTGGTTGAACCTCGTCTATCTCGGATTGATCTGTACGGCCCTCAGCTTTTTCCTCTATCTCTACGCCCTGGCCAGGCTTGGTCCGGTCCGGGTCACCTCTTTCATCAATCTTCTACCGGTGGTCAGCGTTGTGGGAGGCATGGCCATTTTGGGGGAAAACCTGCTCGTAGCCCAAATGATAGGAGGAGTCGTGATCATCTTCGGCGTTTTTCTGGTCAACCGACAGGGAAAGACGAGAGCACCGGCCCGGGGATAGGGAAAGGTTGTAAAATGGGCGGAATCACCTTCATTCTGGGGGGTGCTCGCAGCGGCAAGAGCAGTTTTGCTCAAAACTTGGCGACCCGGCTGTCTGTAGGTTCCGCCGGCGGGGTGACCTATCTGGCAACGGCGACGGCCGAGGATGAGGAGATGAAGCTCAGGGTTGCCCGCCACCGGGACAACCGCCCTGCAGAGTGGAAGACCATCGAGGAACCGCGGCAGGTGGCCGGTGCACTCTCCGGGATCAACTCCGCAGTGGTGATCGTCGACTGCCTGACTCTGCTGGTGACCAACATTATCCTGGAGCAGGGAGCGGATCAGCAGGATAGGTCGCCGGACCTGGAGAAGCTGGAGCGGATCGTCATGAAGGAGATCGATGATATCCTGGTTCAGTGTCGGCGAATCCGTGGGCAGGTCCTGCTGATCTCCAACGAAGTCGGCATGGCCGTGGTACCGCCGACTCCCCTCGGCAGGACCTTTCGGGATATTGCCGGACGGGTCAATCAGCGGGTGGCCCAGGAAGCGGAGGAAGTATATTTCCTCCTGGCCGGGTTGGCTCAGAAACTGAAGTGAGACATATTCATGGGTTTTTTTCTTGCTCTTCGCTTTCTCTCGATCCTTCCGATCCCCGGTAAGGCCGAGGTAACAGAGAGACAGCTGGGCAGAGCCACCGCCTGGTATCCGGTGGTCGGGGTGCTTCTCGGTGCTCTGCTGTACGGCTGTGCCTATCTGTTCACCCGCCTGTGGTCTCCTCTTTCCACGGCCTGTCTATGCCTGGCGGTCTGGATCCTGTTCACGCGGGGTCTGCACCTCGACGGGCTGGCAGACACCTTCGACGGTCTTGGGGGAGGTGCGCACAGAGACAAACGGCTGGCCATCATGAAGGACAGCCGCATCGGTGTATTTGGCGTCGTGGCCCTGTGTATCGTGCTGCTCGGGAAGTTCGCCTTTCTGACTGAACTGGTTGGAGTGTTTCGGATCCGGGAGATCATTCTGGTACCCACTCTGGGACGCTGGTCCATGCTCCTGGCCATGTTCAGCTTTCCCTCAGCGGTGCCCACGGGTCTCGGCTATCGGGTCAAACAGCACTGCCGCTGGCCCCAGCTGGTCTTCGGCACGGTTGTCGCAGGTGCCTGCGCCTGGCTCTGCCTCGGCCTGTGGGGCTTGGTCGTGCTCGCCG
>JAGLQP010000130.1 GCA_023136785.1 Spirochaetales bacterium | reverse complement strand
GTTGGTATACCTGAATCGGCCGGTGAAGGGTTGGCCCGGCGCTTTTTCGCCTCCGCCGGTGTGTTCGGCCTGGGAAACCGTATAGTCCACCCTGGGAGCTGCTACGGTTAAGGTGCTGCCGGACACCGCGACATCATTGCCGGCGTTGCCCGCCGCTAGATCCTCGTAGGATTCGATCTCAACGATCAGGTAGTAATCCCCCGGGGTGATCGGCCAGGTGGCTCCGCTAGGATTGATCATCGTGGAGGAAGGACCCGCTCCCAGCGGTCCTGCGCTGCCCGAGGTCGCCAGGTAGTCCCCCGCATCCAGCGTGCTGTTGGCGGATACGTAGAGGTTCCAGGTAACGGCCATGGCGCTGGCATCGCTGCCCGCGTTGTTCAAGTCGAAGCTGCAGCTCAAGGTATCCCCGGCAACACCCCCGGTGCTCGAAATGGCATCGGCGTAGTAGTCCACCTCAGGATAGGCTACGCTGAGCGCGGAGCCTGTGGCTGTGGTGTTGTCGCCGTCATTCCCGGCTGCGGCATCGTCGCCGGCAATCACCTCGACCACGAGGTAGTAGCTGCCAGGGCTGGAGGGCCAGGTCCCGCTGAAAGAAACGGTGCGAGGAACCTCGGCGGAGGTCATCGCCCCTTCCGTGTTCGAATCGATGAGAGTATCCCCCACATCGACGGTAGTGTTGGCGGACACGTAAGCCTTCCAGGTAACGGTCTGGGTTCCGTCGTCGGTGCCCTCGTTGTCCAGTGTGAACTCACCGCTGATCGAGCCGCCGACGTGGGTTTCACCCAGGTTGGTCACGGAGAGAACCCGATAGTCCACATCGGGTACATTCAAGGTGAATGCGCTGGCTGTGGATACATTGTTACCGTGATCGAGATCGTCCGGGGAAGAGACCATCACGAACAGATCGTAGTTCCCCTGCGGCAGATCCGAGGGCCAATTCCCCGTAGGTGCAACCACATAGTCACCGGAAGCGAGGATATCGTCGGTTACGATCCCACTGGCGACGAGATGTTCCCCATCGCCGCCGAAGGTGCCGTCTTCGGAGATGAACAGCCACCAGGAGATGCTGGCCGTGCCCGTAGCACTGCCGCCGTTGTGGATCGTGAAATCTCCGCTGATGCTCGAGCCGACAATGGCACTGGGAGGAAATGTTTCTCCGGGAATGCTGTGGTCTATATTGGTCACCGCGCCGGTCACACTGACCACGGCGGGAACCGAACAGGTTTGAGGCGGGGTGTCTGAATCCGTCACGATGATCGTATCGGAAACACCGGTCGTAGAACCCGCGGTATATACACCGCCCGGTGTCACGTTACCCCCGGAATTGTTGGTCTGAAAATCGAAGGTGTAGGGACTCACGCCGCCTGTAGGAACGAAGGAGATGCTGTTGCCCACAGAAACGCTGGCCGTGGTCGGGCTGATCTTCAGCGCCTCCAAATTGGGCGCCACGGTTACGGCAGCCGTCCCGGACTGGCCGGTGCTGTCGGTGACCACTACGATGTCGTTACTGGCGGCGGCTGGAGCGGTGTACGCTCCTGTGGCCGCATCGATAGAGCCTGTACCGCTGACTAATCCATACGCATACGGAGGATTACCTCCGGCTGCAGTAAAGGTCACGGACGAGTTGACCGCAACGGTGATCTCAGAGGGGTTGATACTCAAGCCCCCCTTGATCCCGAGCTCCGAGAAAAATGAGAAATCCTTGCAGCTGGACAGGGAGAGTGCAAGAGCAATAAATGTAAGAATCAGTACAGCGAAGATCCTCGGTTTAGACATCCGGTTCATCGAGATGCATCTCCTCTCGTTATAGTCGTATGGTGGTGGATACGGAAGGACTGAAGCCCATGATCGGGTGAGGCTGTTCCCAGTAGAAGTCGTATCCCGCTTCTATCACGAGGGCAAAGGTCCGTCCGACGGGCAAACGCACGCCCAGGCTTCCCCTGCCGAAAAAGGTGAGCCCAAGAAATGTTTCGTTTGTCGATGAGATCATCATCATCAGGGCGGGTCCGGTGGTTATGCCGAAGATCACGCTTGGGTAGCGTTCGCTGCCGATCTCGTAGCGCAGGGAAACTCCCATCGGGATGAGAAACGTTTCGGCGCTGGCCAGACCGCCGGTGGCGGTGAAGTAATTCAAGCCCCCGTACAGACCCAAGCCGAAACGGCTCAGGTCGCCCTGGAACAGGTAGCTCAGGTTCAGCACCGGCATGACCCCGAGCTTGAAATACTCGCTGGCTGCCCCGGTGGCCACAAAGGGTGCACAGCCCAGTCCGATTTCAAAATGCCGCTTTCTCTCCGGTGCAGATTCTACACCCGGCCGGATCGCTTCGGAACCCGGCAATAAGGGGGATGGAATCTCTCCGTTGCTTCCGGGGGAGTAGGGTTGTACCTGGGCGGGGTTTGTTGCAACACCCCTCACCGCACCGCTTGTTTTGAAATCCGCGGTGGTGGCCGGAACCGGGTTGTCGACAGGGATGAACTCCCTCGGTTCGAGGGAATCGATCGAGCTTTCGACTGCAACGAGCAGCTCGTTCAACGCCTCACGGATGATCTTGTCCAGAACCAGATTTTTGCGCCCGCGCCGGATGACTTCTTCGGTCTTCTCCCCGCTTTGCGGATCGTACCAAGCCATCCGTATTTCCAGCTCCCGTCCGCGGCTGGCGTACTCGGTCAGAAGAATGAAATCGACCTGCCCCGTGATCGAGCTGTCCAGCACATCCGTTGGGTTCTGGAAGGTTGTGACATTGTAGGAGGGGGCCGCTTGCTCGATTACCGCGAGCTTCTGGCGCTCGAGACCCCAGCGTACCGACTGGGCAACCACTCCTCGAAACAGTTGTTCCGCCTCGCTGTCCAGCGCGCGGTTCATTGCCAGAATCAGGCCTCTTCGCTCGATCGTTGTTGCGGAGTTCTGCCCGTGGGCGCTCCCCGCCGCGAACAGCATAACAATAAGCCACCCCAGGACGACGATCATCTCTATCCTGCGTACACGGGAAGAGGAGGTCTGTACACACAAAAATTCAACCATATGTCCCTCTATTGTGTGACGTTTTGAATTGACTTGGTGGTTTAGATACTTGGTGGTTTAACCTCTACAAATCTATCACATGTTTCGAGGAATCACAGGTTTTTCGGTGAGATTTTTTAGGTGTCATTTCCGCCCGTCGGAGGATGCTCGGGGGGTGGGGCTAACCGTAGCTGTGCAGGCCCGCCAGCAGATAGTTCACTCCGAAGAAGGTGAACATGGTGAAGACGAAGCCTACGATCGACAGGACCGCCGAGACCTTTCCCCGAAATCGTTTCACGAAGCGGGTGTGCAGGTAAGCGGTATAGACCAACCAGGTGATCAGAGCCCAGGTCTCTTTCGGATCCCAGCTCCAATAGTTGCCCCAGGCGTTCTGAGCCCAAACCGCCCCGAAGATCAACGCGCCTGCCGTGAAGATCGGGTAGCCGATGGCGATCGTGGTGTAGGTCAGGCGGTCGAGATTTTTCTTGCGCTCCTCGTCCTTTGAGGCCAGGTAGTAGATCGCGCAGACGAAGGCAACCACGAAGAAGGACTCGCCTATGAAGGAAAGGGTCACGTGCAGCACGAGCCAGGAGGACTGGAGGGCGGGAATCGGCGGGAGAATGTCCTTTGGAGCGATCGGCGAGGAGGCGACGGCCAGAAGAGCGACTGCCACGATCGTACCGCCGAAGGTGATGAAGGGGATGGTCTTGTCTTTGGCCCGCAGCCTGTATATGAACAGAACCAGAGCAATCACGGCGGTGAAGAACACGAGAGATTCGAAGGTGTTGGTTACCGCGACGAAGCGGATGCGAATACTCCTGTCGATCGTCACGCCCAGCAGCAGCGCCGCCGCAGCCAGATGAATGTAGTGACTGAAGCCGTCGATCTTACGCTCACGAAACAGCAGGAAGGCGATCTGGATACCCGCCGCCAGGATCAACAGGCCGAAGGCGATGGTTGCAATCATATGTCTTTGTCCTTTCTTTTTTGTATCATCGTTAGACTCAGCCCGGTGGCAACGAGGATCAAGGCGATCACGACGGGGATGAAGCCCGGGTCCTTCACCGCCTGCAGGCCGGTCACGTCCCGACTGCCCAGCTCTTCCAGGGTGTATTCTCCGATGGTCTCACCGATCCCGACCCGGTAGGCCTCGGTACGGGTATGGTTCTCCCATTTTTCGAACACGGCGATGGTGCCCTCGATGCCCTGGAAGATCACCACAGCACCTTCCCACTCGAATCCCTCACCGCTGGCTATGGGACTACTCGTTCCTTCGGCATCTCTTAAGGTAGCCCGATCTTCCCGAGCGAAGGAGGTCTGGTAGACATTGATCCCGCCGATTTTCAGAGGTTTGTTGACTTCGATGGAGAATGAGGCAATCAGGACCTCCCCGTCCCGGCTCACCTCGACCGTTGAGATCCAGTCTTTGGGCCGGCCGTTCTCGTACTCCTCGTACTGGTAATCCAACAGTCGAAGGGTGTATTCGCCGGGCAGACGAATTTCGTCCCCCTCACCCATGTAGACCATGCCTTCTCTACGGGTGAATACGGAGAATATTGCTCCGATGATGAGGAGGAGCAGACCGATATGAATCAGGTCGGGGCCGTGACGTCGACGCGCCTTGCGGCGTTCCCGATTGATCAACCGATCGATGCTGCATACCGACAGATTTACGAAAAACAAACTCACCGGTGCCAAGAAGAGCAACGAGCGGAAGTAGTCGGTGAAACGAAGTCTCAGGAGCACCTGAGCCCAAAAGGCACCGTAGGTGTGGAAGTAGAAGGCCGTGTCCTTTCCCTGCGGAATCAGGGTGCTCACTATGGACAGAATGGCGATGGTCAGTATTAGAACAACAGCCAGCTTTATAGACTTGAAAAATTTATATAACGCTTCCAAGTTCAGCAACCTCACTTTGGTTTTAGATGGACTGACGGGAAATTGGAGTTCCTATCCCGTCGAAATCATCCACATGTCCGATACAAACTTATCTGAAGATCAACCCAAAATAGTATCCTTTTCGGGTTAATGCAACCCCAGTTCGGGGCCTCGATGCGTCGACAGATGTTATGAAATGTATTGACGTATCAATTCGACGAGCCGCTCGATTCGTACAGGTTTTGTGATAAACTCATCAGCCCGCAGATCATCCCTGGAAAAATCGAGGGCATACTCCCTGTTGATTGAAGTCAGTACGAACAACGGCAGATTGGGATACTTATCCTTTATCGTCCCCGCCGCCAAAAATCCCAATGACGGGTGTTCGGGAAACAGCAGATCGAGCAGGATGAGGTTCGGTGAAAGTCTGTCGATCATTTCCAATCCGCCTTCGACGGAATCGGATGAGTGTATTTCGAATCCGGCGTTCTCCAGTAATGCTCCGGTGGTTTCCAAAACATCAAGATCGTCGTCAATGATAATTATCTTAGCCACAACTGAGCTATCCTAATACTACTATTTGGGTTAGGTAAAACACACTACCACACCTTCCTCCCTTCAGCAAGCCTCGGCGATCAGTCTCGGAGGTCAGGGAGAGCGCCTTTAATCTTACGGCGGAGCAGCCGGCTGTGGGGGAACACTTTCTGCGTATGGCTTATCAGTCGATTCGGCGTGGAATCTTCAACCAGCACGTACTTCCGGAAGCCGGTGCCTTTGCCGGCCTTGCGGGCGGGGTGATCGGTCTTGTCGCGCAATCTCCCGATTATCCGACCGCTCCTTTCTTTGCAGTCTCGGTGATGGTCGTTATCTACCACACTTTTTCAGAATGGCTCTCACTGATTGTGAAGACCCGAAGCTCCCAGGCAGTGAAACGCCTGTTGGACCTGCAGCCGGAGACGGCTCGGGTGGTGAAGGGGGGAGTGGAGATCACCACACCAATCGATGAAGTGCAGGTGACGGATCTGGTAAGGATCCGGGGCCGGCGAACGCTCACCTCTGCAGGACAAGCTATGCAGGATGCTTGCCGTCTATAAGAACGCCCATCGCTGA
>JAGLQP010000013.1 GCA_023136785.1 Spirochaetales bacterium | reverse complement strand
GGGTAGTCCAGCGCCACCGGCGGAAACATCGACGGCGAGACTCCCAGCTGCGCCGCGGCATCGGTCCGGAACCGCAGGTCCTTCAGGTCAAAACAGCCCAGGCTGGCGGCGTTGCTGGCATCCATCAAGGGCCGGGCGGCTCCGGCCAGCCGCATGGCCACGAAGTCGGCGACCGTACAGAAAGCAACTGCGCGCTCCGGTGCGCCTCCGTGCCTGGTGTTCCAATAGTGAGTCACGAACCCCATTCCGGTGCTCACCTGGGCACCCAGCGCTTCCGAGATGAAGGACGCATACGTCTGACCGGCTGCATACTCGCGATCGCCGCGCCCGTCCTGCCAGGTGTACAGCGGCCCCGCCGGTTGGCCTTGGCCGTCGAGGTATACGATCCCATGCATCTGGCCTGTCACGCCGATGCCGGCGACGGCCTCATCAGTTCCAATCAGCTGTCCAACGATCCGCTCGGACGCGGCCAGGATGCTTTCGGGATCCTGCAACGCCTCATCCGGCTGCGCGCAAGGCAGCCGGAACGTGTTGCGCACGCTGGCGAGGTCTAAGATCCTACCGGTGGTCGCCTCCACCAGGAGCCCGCAGATCGTGGTCGTTCCGATATCCAGGCCCAACAGTCTCATGCCCCTCGTCCAAGCTCCTTCCGCGCTGCCCTCGGACGCCGGCCTGAAGGAGCAGCAGCGCCCCAATAGGCGGCGCAGTATCTCTCCGTGGACAGCCCGGCACAGATTGTAGCTGCACAGATGGTTCGCCGCAAGGGGTCGTATCTGTTCGACCGAAGTGCCTCGACCGCTTCCAGTCATCCCCTGCTCAGCTCCAATAATGACGAGAATAGCTACTCGCTCCACGGACCCCATCATAGTAATGGCGGGTTGAACTCTACAATTGACAAAGAATATCCCTTATGGTTTTGTACTATGGACTAAACAAGGAGAAGAGAATGCGATGTTTATCACAGCTATAAACGACAGAATCATGTGCAAAACGAACTCGGGTAATAAAATCTATTGGATGCTTACTCAGGAAAATGGAGCTCCTAATTTTGAGCTCAGATATATTGAGATCCCCTCGAATGGCAAGAGCAGCTACGGAAAGCACCCGCATGAGCATGAAGTGTTTGTTGTGCAGGGAAAGGGAAAAATCGTAGGGGAGAATATCGAAGAGCAACTCAAACCTGGCATGGCCGTATTCGTTCCTGGGAACGAGGAACACCAGTGGATCAATACCGAAACCGAACCTTTCGGTTTCATATGTGTAGTTCCAAAGGGTGCTGAGGCTTCAGTCCAAGCCACCTTGCTGAAAATGGCCGGGTATATTTTGCTCAGCCCAAGAGTTCAGCGGGTAGGTCGACAGCGCTTGGGAAACTAGATTGGGTGCCGGAAGCCTGGACACTGATTGCCGCGATGCCGGTGGCTCGACGAACAGCTTCGGGCAGTGTTTTCCCCGCCGCTATGAAAAAAGCCAAACTTCCGATAAACGCATCTCCGGCCCCGGTGCTGTCCAAAGTCTTCACCTTCTTTGCCGGTATATGCTCCGTCTCCTGTTGACTCACCAACAGGCTACCCCTTTCGCCTAAAGTGAGAACGACGGTACCCGCCCCTTTGGCCAATAACGCTCGGGCTGCAGAATCGGCCTCGTCGATCGAGCCGGTGGGAAGACCGGTGATCAACTCTGTTTCACTCTCATTGGGACAGAGGATATCGCTCAGTCCGAAGACCTCCTCCGGAAGGGAGGCTCTACCGGGGGCAGGATTGAAGATGGTACTCACCTTTTCCTGACGGGCAATACGCAGGGCGGCGATTGTGGTGTCGAGGGGGCTTTCCAGTTGGCAGACCAAGATCTGGGCACCGGCGATTACTGCGCGAGCAGCTTCGATCTCCTCTGTAGACAGCAGATCGTTGGCCCCGGTGACTATGATTATGGAATTGTTGCCCTCTGCATCAACAGCTATGGGTGCGACGCCGGAAAACGCCTTATCGGTGAACAGCACATGAGTGCAGTCGATGTCGTAAGATCGAAAATTTTTTAAAGTGTTTTCACCGAAGATGTCTCGCCCCAGCTTGGTCACCATGGAGACCTGAGCGCCGAGCTTTGCAGCCATAACCGCCTGGTTGGCACCCTTGCCCCCGAACCCCATATGAAATTTCGAGCCGTGCAGCGTTTCTCCCATCCTCGGCAGCCGCGCCACATAGCTTATGAGATCCATGTTCGCAGCGCCCACAACGCAGATCCTGGACATTCACGCCCTCCTCTTGATGCATACCCGAGAGTATGAATATGATGAATCCCAGTTTAATTGAAGAGGTGTACAAATGCAAACACGAGCACGAAAGATCTCTCCATCGCTAATGTGCGCTGATCTCTTGAATTTGAAGAGGGATCTGGATCTGTTTATCGACAACGATATCGAGTACTTCCACATCGACATCATGGACGGCCACTACGTACATAACTTCTCGTTGGGATTTGGTATTTGCCAAGCGATCTCCTCCTACACAGACACTCCTCAAGATATCCACCTTATGATCGACAATCCCGAAGATTTCGTCCCTTTATTCGCCCAGATTAAGAGCTCGATTATTACTTTTCATCCTGAGGTCGTATACCATCCTCTGCGCACAATTGCCCTGATCAAGCGCCATGGGGCCAGAGCGGGAATCGCTCTCAACCCAGCCCAGACGATAGAGAGTTTGAAGCCGCTGCTGCCGCATGTGGATCTGCTCTGTGTCATGACGGTCGTCCCGGGATTTGTCAGCCAGAGCATTATTCCAGGGGGTATCGAAAAACTACGAGAGACAGTTGACTATATACGTTCAAATGGTTATGAGCTCGAGATCGAAGTAGACGGTAATGTGAGTTGGGAAAACCTTCCCGAGATGCGTGATGCCGGCGCCCAGGTGTTTGTGGCGGGCACCTCCTCTATGTTTGAAAGCGGAGGGGATGTACAAAGCAACATTCGAAGATTTCGCTCGATTCTGGAGGGCGGAGAATGAATAAAACCCGATCTCCAGATTATCGAAGCAGATCGACGATTTCATGACTCCAGGGGAATGATACCTGAGTTCCCACTTTGGCGACCGAGTGGGCTGCAATCGAATTCGCTCGACGAACGGATTCCTCGAGTGGTTTGCCCTGGGCTAAAAAATATGCAAAACTGCCGATAAATGCATCCCCCGCTCCGGTAGTATCCACCGCCTCGGTTTTAACAGCCGGGAAGCGTACAGTTCTCTCCTCGGAGACCAGCATCGCACCCCGGTGCCCCAGCGTTATGATCACTACCTTGCATCCCATCTCCCGCAGCCGGCGGCCGGCGACCGCGATCTGGTCTTCCGTATCTACAGGCAATCCTGTGATAATCTCGGTTTCCGTCTCGTTGGGGGCAACCACATCACAGAGCTCGAGAAGCTCTCTGCCTAGAGATCGCCCCGGAGCGGGATTGAGTATGGTGCGAACTTTGTTCTCTCGTCCGATCTGTAAAGCCCGTTGGCTGGACTCAAGGGGGATTTCCAACTGGCAGATCAGTACCTCCGCTGAAGCGATTCGCTCAGCGGCACGATCTACATCTTCGGGACTGAGGAGCATGTTCGCTCCAGGGATGTACACGAGCAGATTGCGCCCCTCATCATCTACGAGGATGGGGGCCACCCCCGAGGAAGTATCGGCCGTGGTGAATATGTATCTCGAATCCACCCCCATTTCTCCATAGTTCTTTTTTATGATCTCTCCGAGATGATCCTGTCCCACCTTGGTTACAATAGAAACCTGGGCGCCTAGCTTGCCCGCCATCACGGCCTGGTTGGCGCCCTTACCGCCGCAGCTCATATGAAAGTATCGGCCTTCAAGGGTCTCACCCATCTTCGGGAGACGAGGAATTTTGGCGATAAGATCGATGTTCGAGCTGCCCACTACACAGATTTTAGGCGCACTCATCTAACGCACTCCCTGCCAGCCCCAAAATTAGCTTCACTGTCCGCTCGCAAGCAGAGGGAAGACCTCTACAAGCCGTTCGTAGCTTCGTTTGAAGATCTCGTACTGCTTCCTGTATACCGGGAAGTTCTGCTCTACCGCCCTGTTGCTCTCCACTTGCTTCACGATCTTGTTCGCATCGTTAATCGATGAGAAGATGCCCACACCTACTCCACCGGCGATCGCCGCGCCGACGGACGTCGCCTCTTCTATGAAGTTCAGTCGGGTAACCGGCCGTTCCATGACGTCGGCGAAGATGCTGCGCCACAACCTGCTTTTCGCGCCTCCACCAATCATGCGAATATTCTCGGCCTGAACTCCCTGTTCTCGAAACGCCTCTTCAATAAGCTTCATGTTGAAAGCAACACCTTCCAATACGGCCCGGATCATGTGATTCTTATTGTGGATCATCGACAGTCCGATGAAGCAGGCTCGGGCTTCCGGATTCCACAGAGGGCTTCTCTCTCCCATCAGATAGGGCAGGAAGATCACTCCTTCACATCCGCAGGGGACTGCCTGAGCTTTAAGTGACAGCAAGTCATATACATCGACTCCGGTGCGTTCGGCAGCCTGGATCTCGGAATCACAGAGAACATTCTTAATCCACTGAAAGGAGCCTCCCCCGCTCTGCATGGTTCCAGCGGGGAAGTAAAGGCCTTTGAGAAAATGACAGAAAGTAAATGTTCTCTTTTGGGGATCGATCAGCGGCTTGTTCGACGCTATGGCCATCCAGGTCGAAGTTCCCAGATAGATATAGGCTTCTCCCTCGGCAACCACTCCGGCACCGCAGGTGGCACAGGCTCCGTCGCCCCCTCCAATTACTACCGGCGTTCCTTCGGCCAGTCCGCTGTGGGCTGCCGCGGTTCTGGAAATTTTCCCGACAATCTGGGTCGACTCTACGATCTCGGGGAGTTTGTTTACGTCCAACCCGGCAGCCTCGAGCATCTCCTCGGACCACCGGAGAGCCCGAATATCGAGCAGGTTCATCCCGGAAGCATCGGAGTAGTCGGTTGTTATCTTGCCCGTCAGGCGGCAGACGAGGTAATCCTTGGCGTGGATGAATTTGGTCGTTCGTTTGTAGACTTCGGGCTCATTCTCCCGGATCCACATGATCTTGGTGGCCGAGTACGAAGCGCTGAGGCGGTGGCCGGTCAGCTGATAGACTTTGTCAGCCTCGATTCGCCGGGAAAGCTCCTCGGCTTGCTTGGTCGAACGGAGATCCGCCCAAATGATCGAATTCCTCAACGCCTTCCCCTCTCCGTCCACCGGCAGAGCAGCCATCATCTGACCGGAAAAACAAACGCACGCTATGTCGGAGGAGCTGATTTTCGCCTGCTCGATCATAGTGCCGGTAGAGTCGCAGAAAGCCTTCCAGTATAGCTCGGGATCCTGCTCTGCCCATCCCTGCTTCGGGTAATGGGTTGGATAATCGGAAAAGGTGCTGGCCATGAGCTCACCGGTAGAGCTGAAGAGAGTCGCCTTATCCCCTGTAGTACCGAGATCGTGGGAAAGGATTAATTCTGCCATTGCCAACCTCGCTTCCTCACTCTTTTGTCGTGCTCATTCATCAACTATGTCGCACACTTTGGGCCACACGTCAAGGGAATCCTCCAGGATGACATTCAGTGTGCAGACAAGATACTATTTATCACGGAGGACATTCCGATGACACAAAGGTACTCAGGATCGTATGACAAGGATTTAGCCTCTCTGATTGACCACACGATAATGCAACCGGATGTTACAACTGACACGGTCAAACAACAGTGCGAGCTGGCGATCCGATACGATTTCGCCGGAGTTTGTGTGAGCACTGTGCATATTGCTCTCGCCGCCCAAGTGTTACAAGGTTCTGCGCTGAACGTTTGTACGGGAGTCGGCTTCCCACTCGGGGCTTCCGGCTATCTGCTGAAGGCTATGGAGACCAGGGACGCTGTTGCCAGCGGTGCCGATGAGATTGATATGGTCGTTAACATCGGAGCGATCAAAGAGGGGGACTACCTAACTCTGGAGCGGGAGATCGAGGCGGTGAAAGATGCAGCGGAGGGAAGGACTGTCAAAGTGCTTCTGGAGATCTGCTATCTGAGCGATGCCGAGATTGTAAAAGTCTGCCGAATCGCCGCTGAACGCAGCGCCGCTTTTGTTAAGACCTCTACCGGCTTTGGGCCGGGCGGAGCCACCGTAGAAGCGGTGCGTCTGATGCGGCAAACCGTAGGGCCAAAGATCGGAGTGAAAGCTGCAGGTGGAATCAACAACCGTGCCTTTGCACTCAAACTCCTGGAGGCTGGAGCATCACGGTTGGGAATGAGTAAAAGCATCGAAGTCATCCATGAACTGGATTGACGGGGGTCTTTGCGGATCAGGGTTGGTACCTGTTCGCTTGAACTTAAGGAGCGCCGTTACCGCAGGAGCACCGGGCTCATGTCCGGATCGTCTATCACGTACCAGTTCCTGCCCAGGGTCCGCGGAGGATGGACGTCATCGGCATCCGGAGCTTCGAAGAGCTCATCGTACTTAGCTGGTTCTTTGAGGTAAAGCACGTGATGGTGGTTTACCCCTTCCAGAATGTACCACTCTTCCCAGGGCAGCTCATCGATCTTGTCATTCGGGGGTACTGCGTTGATGATGGTTCCGACCTTGGGTACCGTTTTTACCAGCCACTCGTGCTGTCCGTAGCGCTCCGTTGCCGCCTTGCGATTCTTCTCCGGGAATAGGGAAAATGGGTCAAGACCCAATACGGAAAAGCTCCGATCTATGCCCTTTTCTTTCAGGTATGTAAGCAGATCTTCCATTCTGGCTGCCTCTATCCAATTAAAAAGATTTATTCCTTGATCGCTCCCATGGTAAGGCCGCGAATGAGAAATCGCGAAATAAAAGTAGCCAGCAGCACCACGGGAATCACGCCGATCAGGGACATGGTAGCCACCTTCCAGAACTCGAGACCTTTGGTGGTCAGCGCTCCGGCAATCGTGATCGGGATGGTGATCGCCTTGTTGAAACCCAGTACCAGCACGAAGATGAACTCGTTCCAGGAGAAGATGAAAGAGAGAACGAACACGGCCACCAAACCGGGGGCGACCAGGGGAAGGGCAATACGGAAGAAAGCCCCCATGAACGAACAGCCGTCGATGAGTGCCGCATCGTCCAGATCCCTGGGCAGGTCCCTGAAGAAATCGATCATCAGCCACACTCCCAATGGAAGATTGAGGATCGTGTGGGCGATGATGATGGAAAGAGGATTGTCGAGCAGCCGGAGGGTGCGCATGATCAGAAAGTAGGGAATCAGAACAGCCACCGGAGGGAACATGCGGTTGGAGAGAATCCAGACGGCGATATCCTTGTTTTTCCACTTCCTGAACACGAAGCGGGCCAGGGCGTACCCGGCCATTGAACCAAGAAAGAGCACGGCGGCACTGGAAAAGAAGGCGATGACGATCGAGTTTTTCAAAGACCGGAAGGTGCGCTCTCCGGCGGTAATGAGCACGAAGCGCCAGCCCTGGAGGGTGGGCTTGAACTGCACCCAGGGGATGAAGGTGGGATCGTAGGCGTCACCGGTGAATTTGAACGATGTGACCACAGCCCAAAACAATGGGAAAATCGTCCAGAGAGAAAACGCGAAGAGGACAACCCATAAAAGAATCCAGCCGCCGGTGGAGCGTCTGTGAATGATGGAACTGCCGCTGCGCATCAGCGTCCTCCTTGGTTTGTTTCAAGCGGTTGGTGGACCCTCATGCCTAATCCCTCTTCCGGAAACGGGATAGCAGAAACATGGAGATGCTCAACAGGATGATCAGGAAGACCCAGGACATGGCCGCTCCTTTTCCAAGGTTGAACCACTTGATCCCGGTGAGGTAGATGTAGTAGGACAACGCCTCGGTGGAATTGGCAGGTCCCGCACTGGTAATGCCGAAAACCAGCTCGAAGAGCTTGAAGGCATCGATGGTGCGGATTAAAACGATGGTGAGGATCAGCGGTGATATCAGGGGCAGGGTGATACGGCGAAACATCTGCCCTTTGCTGGCACCGTCAATCGCCGCAGCCTGGTACACCTCCTCGGGTAGAGCCTGGTAGGCGGCCAGAAGGGCCAGAAACATGAACGGGGTCCACTCCCAGACATCGACCATCACGATCGTAAATGGAGCTACGATGGTGGAAGTGGTCCATTTGACCTTGGCCAGGCCGACCGCACTGATCATGGAGTTGATGATGCCCACGTCCGGGTGAACCATCATCTTCCATATAAAGGCCACCGCAATAGGCGGACAGGCCATGGGAATGAGAAAGAGAACGCGGAAGAATCTGTACCCCCGGAAGGGCTCGTGGAGCAGGTGAGCCAGACCCAGTCCGATGCCCAGCTCGAGAGTCACGGCCATGGCAACGAAGCGCATCGTAAAGCCAAGATCCGCCCAGAAACGGGGGTCACTGAAGATAATATCCCTGAAGTTATTCAAACCGTGCCATTGGGGTTTGGCCATGATGGTGCCCAGCCATTTTGTGAACGACAGGGACAGGGACCAGCCCAGGGGAAACACGGCCATCAGCATCATGAAAACCAGGCAGGGAAGCAGAAAGCCCCATTTCACAAGCTCTTTACGTAGCGCCGGCTTGAGAATCACCGGATCCGCTCCTTTCCGGCAGGTAAAGACAATCCCGCCTATCACTCTAGGGTTGCCAATAGAGAAGCATGCGCCATCCCCGCTGTGGCAGGAATGGCGCATACATGTATTCGGTAATCGTTCGGCCTCGATTCCTACAGCCCGAGAGACTCCAGATAGTACCTCTTCTGATCCTCCTTGCCGTACTCATCGGTGATCTTGACCCAATCATCGTACAATGACTGGCAGGCCTTTTCCGCCGTGGATTTGCCGGCCAGCACTTCGGCCAGGCGCATATCGAGGGCGTCGTAGTACCTCTCACCCCCGGGAATCCTGAGGTCGGTGACGGCGTAGGGATCGGTTAGGATGTCCAGGATGCCCTTGGCGTAGCCCTTGGCAGCCCCTTCATCCCAGCCGCCGCGCTTCCACAATCCGAGCACGGCGGGATCGAAGTGGGATTTCCGCCAGGGATTCACCCCGGTGTAGCCGTGGATGCCGCAGGCATCGAGCAGACTGCGTTCCGGGTTGGTGATGTAGGTGATCCAGTGGTAGGACATGTCCACGTTCTTGGAGTACTTGGAGATGATCCAGACCCAGCCGCCGAAGTTGAGGAAATTGACCTGGTGCTCCTTCTCCACCCACTTGTTGTTCACGTGATCCCAGTACTTTTTGGCGCCGGGAAGGGGCCCGTATCCGAGCAGTCCTTTGACCTCGGAGCCATACTCGTCCGGGTACTGCTCCATGATGCCCACGTCGCCCCAGTCAAAGCCCAAACAGGCGTTGCCGGACACGTAGGCGTAGCGGAACTCGGAGTAGCCGTAGCCCAGCAGCCCCGGCGGAGCCCATTGGGTCAGCTCTCCGATTCTCCTGAAGGCCTCGATCCAGCCCGGGGTGTTTACCAGGGGTTCCATGGTATCGGAGTTGAAGAAGATATTCGAGGTCGTGTTGCTCGGTTCGCCGGCGATAGTGGCGTACTGGGCGACCAGGTTGAGCACCTCCCACATGGCCTGGGTCTTCTGCTGGGCGATGAAGGAAACGCCGTACTCGATCTCTCCGTCGCCGTCCCAGTCCCAGCCGTTGAAGAACTCGGCGATGTCCCGTACCTCGTCCCAGTCCTTAGGCGGCATGTGGTAGTCGTAGCCGTACTTAGCCTTGAATTTGGCCTGGTACTCGGGAACTTCGAGGGCGTCCTTGCGGTAGTAGGTCATGTGGTTGTCCCCGTCGTAGGGAAAGGCCATGGTCTTGCCGGCCCATCCGGTGATCACCTTGACCGCGGGCAGGGCGTCGTCCCAGTCGGGATATCCCCACTTCTCGATCAGGGGATCCACCTCCACCACGTGACCACCGCCGGCCATATCCCCCAACCAGCTAGATGGGATAGCAGCGCAGTCGATGGCACCGGTCTGGGTCCTGAAATCGATCCAAAGCTTGTCGCTTATGCCGGCGTAGGGCACCAGGATGACATTGATCTTGCCGCCCGTCTCCCGCTCCCAGAGAGGCTTCCAGGCGTCGACAACCTGAACATGGGTGTCGTTGACCAGGATGCTCAGGGTCCTCCCCGAGAAGTCGGGTTTCTCCATCGAGACTGTCTCTACCTCAGCCGCTTCTTCCTCCTTGCACCCTACAAATAGGAGCAACGGCAGAAGTAGCAGCACAGAAATGAGTGTTACTTTTTTGTACATAAAATACACCTCCTTACAGTGTGATGTACACTGTTAATTGTAAACTGTTGGTGCCGGATGTCAAGAATTTATTCACTATATTTAGTTGGTAGCAACGATCTTCACCCTTCTATGGCCCTAAAAAATCCGTTTCGGGAACTAATCATAGCGCGCTCCAGGTTGACTTGACAAATCAGAGCCGTGCTCTAGACTTTGTCTTACCATGATTACTGACCCGTCGATTGGTAGCATTCTTCCCACCTTGATTCGAGAGATAGAAACGGTGCTGAGCCAGGTCAAACAGCGGGAGGTGGAGTCACTGGTAGGCGCTATCGTGAAAGCAGAAAGGGTTTTTCTCTTCGGTGCCGGCCGGGTCGGCACCGCTACGCGCGCCCTAGCCATGCGGCTGGCGCAGCTGGGAAAAACCACACACTGGATCCCGGACGATACCACACCGGGGATCGGTAAGGCCGATCTGCTGATCGCCAATTCCGGATCCGGCGGCTCGATGTCTACATGCAATCTGGTCTCCCAGGCAAGATCATTCGGTGCCACGGTGGCAACTATAACGGCAAATCCAAAAGGAAAGATCGCCGGTCTCGCCGACGTTATTCTGACGCTCCCCGCACAGACGTTCAAGACAGACCGTTCGACCTGGACTTCTGTCCTACCGATGGGCTCACAGTTCGAGCTCTGCCTGTGGATCTTGCAGGATATCATTGCCTTGATGCTCATGAAGGAGCTCGAGCTCGACGAAACTGCTGTGAGCAGCCGTCACCGCAACCTGGAATAAGACGCTTCTTCTGAGGAAAGAGGGCACATCATGCCGAAAAACTGCATACTGGCTTATGACCTGGGAACTGGGGGTTTGAAAGCCGCACTCTACTCCGACCAGGGAATTCAGATCGATGCGCTGTTCGAGGAATATCAGGTTCGTTCATACCGGGAGACCTGGGCGGAGCAGGATCCCGAGGCCTGGTGGTCCGGGTTTTGCAAGACAACCAGAGCGCTGATAGAAAAACACGGTATTCACGGGCGGGATATCGCCGTGGTGAGCTTCAGCGGGCAAATGATGGCTTGCCTGCCTGTTGAGCGCAGCGGATCCGCTCTGCGGGATTGCATCATTTGGGCTGATCGCAGAAGCACTGCGCAGACCATACGGATGCATGAACGGATCGACGAGGCGAATTATTATCGGATCACTGGTAACAAGATATACCCAACATATGCCCTGCCCAAGCTCATGTGGCTCAAGGACAACGAGCCTGAGGTGTACAAGAGAACCTACAAGTTCCTTCAACCCAAAGATTACCTGGTATGCCGGCTCACCGGTACGTTCGTCACAGACTATTCCGATGCTTCCGGAACGGCGGCGCTGGATATGCCCAACCGTAACTGGTCTGAAGAGGTTCTAGAGCTCGCCGGAGTTGACGAGGACAAGCTCCCGGAGATCCGACCTTCTACGGACAGCCCCGGAACGGTGAACCGGCCGGCTGCCAGGGAGAGCGGTTTGGTCGAGGGTACTCCAGTTATCATCGGCGCGGGAGACGGTCCCTGCGGTAACCTCGGCGCGGGCGTATACAGGGAGGGGAACGCCTATATCTATCTGGGAACCTCTTCCTGGGTGAGTGCAGCCAGTCGGGATGTGGTGGTCGATCCCGGTATGGTGCTGTTCAACATCTGCTCAGTAGACCCGAATCTGATCTATGTGTACGGCACCATGCAGATGGGCGGAGGCTCATTTCAGTGGCTAAAGAATACTATTTGTGCGGTTGAGAGAGTGATGGCAGAGCTCAGCGGGCAAAGCGCCTACGACTATATGAGCCGGCAAGCCGAAACCTCGCCAGCGGGGGCGGGGAATCTCATCTTCTTACCCTATCTCAGAGGTGAGCGCAGTCCGCGGTGGAACCCTACGGCCCGGGGAGCGTTCGTGGGGTTGACTGCCAGTCACAGCCGCGCTGATATGATCCGGGCCGTTATGGAGGGAGTAAGCTACAATCTGAAAATCATCAGAGATGCTTTGCGGTCCCAGGGTACTTGTATAGAAGAGATGAGGATAATCGGCGGAGGGGCGGAATCGCAGCTCTGGAGACAGATCTTCGCCAATGTTTTTCGGGAATCGCTTCGGGTGCCGGAGCTCCGGGAGGGCGCCACCACGCTCGGTGCCGCAGTCGTTGGCGGTGTTGGCGTCGGTCTTTTCGAGAACTTCAGTATTATTGAAAAGCTAAACCCCATCGAGTTTATTGAGGAACCGAGCGCTGATGAGCAGGTCCTCAACCGCTACGACAACCTGTTTCAGCTGTTCAACACTGTCTACGAAGTTTTGTGCCCGGTTTTCGAAAAGATGCAGTCCTGATTTTTCGCCCCTGTCGCGAAGTAGACCGATTGCTGCAGCATTAATCCTTATCGTATCTCTTGGCGTAGCGGGCTACAAATCTGTGTGGATAGGGCAGCGCGATACTGCTGGCGGCACTCAGGCTCTCAAGCTCTTCCCGATTCAAAGACCAGCCGGTGCAGCCGATGTTGTCCTTCAGTTGATCTACAGTTCTAGCACCGAGAATCGGAACGACCCTCCCCGACTGCTGAAGAATCCAATTCAGCGCGATTTGGGCCGGGGTTTTTCCTGATTTCTTGCTTACATCGAGGAGAGCATCGATAACCTGCCAGGTCAGCTCACCTGCCCTCTGTTCCGGCTGATCGTCCCAACGATCTTTCCTGCCGACCCGGCTGTTTTCAGGAGAAGGCCGGTCTCGGCGATACTTCGCGGTCAACCAGCCCCCGGCAAGGGGCGACCAGGCCATGAATCCCAGATTTTCCTCCTGGCACAGGGGAAGAAGTTCCCACTCGGCCTCACGAACGATAAGACTGTACTCGGCTTGCAGTGATACGATCGGTGCCCACCGGTTGTTCCTGCAGATCTGTATCCCTTTCATCAGCTGGGAAGGCAGCCAGTTGGAAATGCCTACAAACCGAACTTTTCCGCTTGTAACCAGATCGCTGAAGACCTGAAGGGTTTCCTCCAACCGTGCTGTGTAGTCGTAGCAGTGGGCTTGATACAAATCAATATAGTCAGTCTGCAGCCGTCCCAGGCTCTCCTCTACGGACTGCAGCATATGTTTCCGAGACAGACCCGACTGGTTTGGTCCATCCCCGACCGAGAAAAAAACTTTAGATGAAATGAACAGTCGATCTCTGTTTCCCTTTTTCTTGAGCCAGGAGCCGAGCATTGTCTCCGACGCTCCGTCGTTGTAAATGTTCGCTGTGTCGAAAAAATTGCCGCCCGCTTCGACAAAACGATCGGCGATCTCATGAGATGTCTTTTCATCGGCTACCCAACCCCACGTCTGAGTTCCCATGGCCAGCTCTGAGACTTTGACTCCCGTGCCTGCAAAGAATCGGTAATTCATAAGCATCCCCCCCTCTCTCCGTACAGTGTAGAACGAATCAACCGCGGAAGCAAGAGACCCGGGTGATGAGTATTGGTCTACTCAAGATTCGCATGCTTCGAAAGCATTTGTTCGGTGTCCAAACCTTTGAGTTCTGCGATTCGAAGAACAATCGATTCGAAAAGAATGAACATGGTTTGCTCGAACAGAGAACCCCGGGACTGAACCGAAGCGGGTTTGAAGGCCGCTGATGATTTCAGAGCGACGGCCCGGATTTGAACCTTCAGATCCGCCGTCTTTCCGATCGAAGATCGAGGCTGCGTGGTCACCAATGCGATTTCCACTTTCAACGCCTTTGCTTTGCGAGCCATCGCTGCCAGACTCTGAGTTTTCCCGCTGCCTGAGCCGATGACGAGGATGTCCCCTCTTTCTATTGCTGGCGTGGTGGTCTCGCCGACCACATGAACTGTGAATCCCATCTGCATCAGGCGCATGGCAAAGGTTCGAATCACCA
>JAGLQP010000129.1 GCA_023136785.1 Spirochaetales bacterium | reverse complement strand
AATTTATATGTACAGTGTGGATAATTCTGGTTACTATATAGTCCAGAAGTAAAGGAAACAGGCATGGTTTCTTTGCCTGAAACTTCTGAGACAACAGCACCTGCCTACGTATTGCTGGCTTTGCTGAAGGGAAAAAGACTTTCCCTTTTCGTTATCACGTCTGGGTTGCCGAATCAGCACTCATTCCTACCAGCCAGTCTGCCGGGTTTCTATTCGGGTCGAGCCGTCTCGCGGTGCTGATACTGTAGATTGGAGGAACAGTGGCAAAGATATTCATTGACGAGAATGAGAGCCTGGAAAAGGGGTTGAAGCGTTTCAAACGTATGCGCGAGCGGGAGGGGATAGTCAGGGCATTTAAAAACAAGCAGTACTATGTGAAACCATCGGACGAGCGCAGGGAGAAAAAGAAGAAGGCAATCCGGAGATTGAAACGCAAACGGGTAAGGAACATCCAGCGGCGCAACAGATATTGAGACCCGTGTTTTCTATTCTTTGAAAACCCCAAGGCATTCACGAATCCTGAAGAGCAGATCTGTCGAACCCGATTCATAATCGAATCACACCTATCTGTATAATGATGGCAGAGGACAACATTGATGGAACTGGATGAAATGAAGGGCGTGCAGGGCAAGTTCAAACAGGGGCTGGAGAAGCTCGAGCTTGTCAAATCCTGCCTGAACAAACTGAAAAAACAAACCGGCCTGGAAGTCGAGGCCGATTCCGTGGACAATCGGGAAGGTATGCTGGCCTTCTGGTTCGCCGGAACCAAGTACTACGTAAAAATCCGTCTTACCGACCGGGGCATCGACAATGTCGGCACGGACTACAACGTAGCGATCGGCTGGCTGGACTGGGGGCGATTCGCCGACGGTGGAGGCAGGGAAAGCCCCGAGCAGTCCAACTATTACGATGAACGGGGCATTCTCTGCGAAATCGAGAGAGAAGAGTTTTACTGCAGCTTCGAAAATTGTGACGAAGAGAAGCTGCGCAAGGCGATGCTTTACAAGCTACAGCGCCTCGTCGGCCGAACCATCGCTGTAAACAACGCTCTAGCCCCCTAGACCTACCCGCTGGAGAGCCCGACAGGGGAAACCTGGATTCAAGACAGGTCCTCGAGATGGCAGGTGTCGTTTAAACAAACCAGAGTAAACTCACCGTATTCGACGGTAAAGGTGTTGATGGCGCAGGGCTCCTGGGCGAGACGCCAGAAACGCTCGTTGCCCAGACCCAACACCCCTAGCAGGATGGTTCTGTTCACCACGGTGTGAGCCACCAGAATAATCGACCGATCCCCGTGTTGCCGGACCAGGTCCTGAACCGTTTTCATGGCACGCTCCCGCACCGCTTGGAGGTTGTCTCCTTCGGGGATAACTGCAGTCTGAGGTGAGCTGTACCAGGCATCCAGCTCGGTCGGCCAATGCTCCGCCACTTCCTCCGGAGTCAGGCCCTGCCAGCGGCCGTAGTCGATATCGATCAGACCGCTGTGTGTCCGCATCTCGAGGCCGTGAGGTTCGGCGATCCTCTGGGCTGTCACCAAAGCCCGGGAGAGTGGGCTGGAGTATACAGCGTCCGGTTTTGGCTGCCGGGCCAAGCGCCGAGCAGTCGCTTCGGCCTGGGCGATCCCCGTCTCGTTCAAAGGGACATCGGCCCGGCCGCGAAATCGTTCGACCCGGTTCCATTCGGTCTGTCCGTGGCGCACCAGGATTACTCTGGCCATCACTTCCCCCCCCGCTCCGAGATTCGATCCTCTTCACCAACCCGACCGTACAGCAGGGGAGATTCCGGATCATGGCTGGAATGGCGCTCTTGAGCCGTCCGGAAGTCGGCGTTGGCGTAGCAGTACAGGCAACGATGCACACAGGTGTCGTAGGCCCCGATATCCGCACTCTCCACGCAGCCGCAAGCCTCCCGCTGGGACCTGTCCTTCTTTCCTGTGAACTCCTGCCCCGTGATACGAGAAATCAATGAGTCATCCACGCATCTCCCCGCCGGAACTCCCGCCTCGGTCAACTCGGGACAGGCACACCCGTAGAGCCGGATGTCGTACCCGGCAGCGATACTTTGGATCTCCAGGGCTAGGCTCCTCTTCCCCTCGGCAGAGATTTCGACCAGGCCGGCGGAGTCCATGTTGCGCCGGCACTTGTTGTACATCGTGATATAGCTGAGGATGCAGCGCCGGGTCGACCCGGCCAATTCTCGGGCCAGCTGCCGAAACAGACGAATATGCACAGACGGCGAATAATCCTGGGTGAAGAGAATCGGGTCGTAGCGCCACACCACTCGTTCCGGCCCCAGCCGTGCAGCCAGATCCACGAAGGTCCGGAGGATCCTCTGCTTGTCCGGAAGGTTCCTCTCCAGATCCGGACCGTAACAGGTCAGGGTAAACAGGAAGTAGTAGGGAATCCCGTAGCTGTCCAACTCGTCGAGCCGCCCCATCAGGCTGCCCGGGTTCTTGGTCCAAAACACGATACAGCGGGTCTGGTCGGCGGAGATCGGAACGCGGTACACGAGCCGCTGATTCACCGGGTTTCGAACCAGTGCGTATCCCTCCCCCAACCGTTTGAGAAACCACGGGCCGTAAAAGGCCGGTATATCGGTTCTTCTACTGGCGCTGATGATCATCCCGGTGCTCAGAAACCCAAGCTGGGCAGAGGCACCTTATCCTTGATCTGGTCGAGCTGCTTTTCCAGCTCGGATTTCACGGCATCCGTGGCCTGCCTCTTAGAGTCGGAGATTCGCTTCTCCACTTCGCTTCTCTTCTGCTCGAGCACCGCCTCGTAAGCGTTCACGTCGGCCAGATTTCCGCCGGCGGTCTGCTCCAGCTCGCTGAAAGCCGCATACAGAGTTTCATTTTCCTCGAGCTGCGCCTCGATTCGGGCCGACACCTCTTCCCTCAATCTGTTTTCGTACTGAGCAGCGATCTCGGCGACGCGGTCTTTCAGAGCGCGGCTGAGCTGTTCGTCGATACTGCTTCGAGCCGCGACCTTGGACAGCCTGCCGCTGAAAGTATAGTCAAACTCCACGGCCACGGTGGTAACAGAGCCGAGAGTTTCGTACAGGGTGCGGCCCAGCATATCCTGCCCTTCGGCGGGTTGGAGAACAAGATCGTACAGCTCGAGTACTCCGCTTCCATCCGCGGTATCCCCAAGCCGGGACAGAGTGAAATCCGTCTGGAATCGATACAGGGTGGATAGCGAGCGCAAGCCCAGAGTTTCCAGACCCTCGGACAGTTCGATGGAGTAGTTGGCAGCCTGCACCCCGAGGGTCAGGTCGTTTTCCCGGTTGCTGCGCCTGTCGAGCGCACCGTCGACGGAGAGTCGTCTGTCCGCTTCAATTTGAGAAAAGGCGAAGGTGACCGGCCGACCGAGAAGATCGGGGTCGCTGGATACGTTCTGAACAGAACCCTCGATCGTTCGGGAGGTTCCCGTGCCCGCTACCGATACCCCCGCGTTCTCCAACAGGAAGCGGGGATGCACCACCGTAGCAAAGGGAATATTTGCTCCTCCTTTGCGCCGGCTGACCCTCGATTTGTCGGGGCGTTTGTCCTTGGCTCCGGTGATCAGCTTGTCCGCGTACCCTTTGACCCGCCGGGCAGTTCCGTAGTAGCGCCCCAAGGTCTGTTCCAGATATCCGGCAACCAGGTCGGAAACCAGGTTCCTCAGCTCGCCGCTGGAAAGATCGGACAGGGAGGTCAGGTAGGCGACATCCGCATCCACTGCCCGTTCGAATGCCGATCGTGCCGCCTCGATTTCCTCCCGACCCGCATTGATTTGGGTCTTCACAGCCTGTGCATCATTCTTGAGTTGACCCAGGGCTGTTGCCGCCTCCCGGATATCCGCCACGGCCTGCTGCAGCTCCGGTACGGTGTCCAGGGAACGGACGTCGGTCGAGCGAACCGAATCGATGCGCCCGGAAAGCTCAACCACGTCCCGCCGGCCCTTGTCAACGGTGAGTTGCCACTGCTGCTGCAAGGTCTTCAGCCGGGTATTCAAAGCGCTGATCTGGGCCGGGCTGCTCAGTTTATCCAACTGGTCATCAACCAGGGCTTTGGCGTCCAGGTTGCCCAGGTTCAGCGACAATCCTTTCCGTGGCCCCCGGTCACCCGAAACCTCCTTCTCCGCCCGCCCATCCTCGGCCAAAACACCGGAGGTTTGCCGGGGCGTGTTCCAGCCGATCTCCCGGCTCTCCAGGTTCGTCACAACCACTTTGGCCTTGAGCAGCTCGGCTGTGTTCAGGTCCACTTCGGTCGCGCCGAGCTCGAAGAGATTTCGAAAAGGCTGCTCCCGGTCCGCGACGCTAAGGTGGGCGAAGGAAATCCGGCCGGAGAGGATCCGAAAAGACAGATCGTCCACCTCCGCTCGAGCGGAAAACACGCTCTCCAGTCCTCTCTCCAAAGCTCTCTCCAAAAGCCTGTTCTTGAACACAAAGTTGAATACCAGGATTGCGGCAATGACGATTACCAGCAGAGAAACCTTCCCGGTCCGCAGGACTCCTCGGTTCTTCTTTATGGATCGTGCCAGCTGCTGCAGCCTCCTGGTATCTTCGGTGTTCAGCTGTTCCGGCCGGCGGTAGCGGCCGTCCGCTCCCTTGGCGTACAATTCGAGCACAAAGCTGCGCTCGGATTCGATATAGATGCGTCTTATGACCTTCTTCCTGAACCGCTTTTCGCTGAGCTCTGTCTTTAACAGCTTCGGTACTTTCATGACGGCCACCTCTATCGCACACTCAGGTATACGCCGCCGATCCTGCGAACGGCGTTCCCGACGCTCGCCACCAGCGGCACTCTTCCCAGCGCCTTCACCAGCCTGCTGCCGGCGATCTTGTCCCTCAATCTGCGCCGGTAGAGAATGACCAACTGTCGAAAGAGGAAGAAAACAGGAACCCAGAACAGCAGACCGGCGATCAATCCGCCCATCACGATCGTGTTGTTGAAAAGGCTCAGGGGCAGGAGGGGCAGGTTGTAGGCGGTAGTGAAGGGGTCTTGTAAAAACGGCCGGCTCAGCACCCAAGCTCCCAGCCTGTGCAGAAGCCCGTCGCTCAGAGGGGCGAGCAGCTTGAACAGGGCCAGAAACAGCAGCTCTCCGGCCAGATTGACCTTCACCAGAAAGGTGATGATGAACAGGACGATCCAGAGCAGGTTCCCACTGGGGATCAGGGCCAAAAGCAGGGCGAAGGATATGCCCGCGGCGACCTCCCCGGCTCGATTGTTGGCGTTGACAGCCACGATCAACGTAGCGATCCATTTGACGAACATGGTTATATTCTCCTCGTCTCAGTATTATATCCATTGCCGAAGGAAAACCGCAATGGATCGCCCTCCCTCCTATAGAGTTTCCATGTTGAATAAACCGCGCCTCTCGTTTAGTCTCTTGAGCAGCGGTAGTAGATATGCACCATGAGAACCGAACAATCCCTCTCTGACCAAGCGTTCTGCGCCTATTTGAACCGAAGAATCGGGGAGATGATGGTGCTGGCCGTGTATGTCAGCAAAAACGCCTCCATAAAGGGTTGCTTTACCCGCCCCCTGCTCGCCGACCTTCTTTCCGAAGCCACAAAGATCGAAGAGCTGCTCGATGCCTACGGAGTCAAGCACAACAAGCGCTGGCATCCCCTGCGCCAGGCTGTGGCCCCGATCAAGCTGTTCTCCAATGTGAGCTATCTCCTGCTTCATGTCCTGCACTTCCTGTCCGACTACCGTCTGCTGTCGATCGAGCAGGACTTCCCCGCCGCCACGGAAAAAGCTCTGGCCTATACCTGTTCGATCCTTATCGAAAGCCTGAAAGCGCTGATCCGGGAGGCCCGCAAGCTGGATATAACGGTTCCGGAACCCGTTCCTCCACTGGAGAACTTCAGCGACGAAATCCTCGACGGGCACCTTCCCTCCGACAGACCAAGCCAAAAGGTTGCTTCCCCCGAGGAGTCGGTGGTATACCTGGCTACCGCCTTCCTCAACCTGGCCGTGCAGAGCACCTTTCTCCATGCGATTCAAAACCAGCAGGTCGAGAACCTCGCGGACTGGATCCCCGATC
>JAGLQP010000128.1 GCA_023136785.1 Spirochaetales bacterium | reverse complement strand
CGTTGAAGCCGGCAAACCCGGCCGCCTCGGCCCATCCGCGGATTTGGCGGATCGGGATGCAGCCCTCGCCCATCAGGGCCCTGTCGTACAGCAGGTCTTCGGTCGGGGTTTTCCAGTCGCAGATATGAAAGGCGAGGATCCTGCCCATCTGTCCGCAGCGTTTGATCTGCTCCTCCAGCTCAGGATCCCACCACAGATGATACACGTCCACAGCCACCCCCACCAGGGGCGAGGCGATCGCCTCGGCCAGATCGTTGGCTGCCTTAAGGGTGTTGATCGCCGAACGGCTGTCCGCGTACATCGGATGAAGCGGCTCGATCGCCAGCTTGACCCCCGCCCTCTCAGCATGGGACAGGGTCGCCTCGATCCCCTCCCGGATCTGTTTGCGGGATTCCTCTAAAGGCTGTCCGGGCACCGCACCGCAGACCAGCACCACGTGGGGTGCTCCTATAGCGGCGGCTTCGTCAATGATCCGCAGGTTTTCATCGATCGCTTTCTGCCGTTCCTTTCGATCCCGGGCAGGATAGAAACCTCCCCGGACCAGCGATACCACGGCCAATCCCGCATCCCGGATTCGTTTTCCCGCTGCCGCCGGGTCCTGTCCCTCGATTGCCTGGCGCCACACCGAAATGCCGGCCACCCCGACGGCGCTGTAGTGGTCGATCGCGTCGGCCAGAGACCAGGGACGGGTGGTAATGGTGTGGATGCAGAGTTTGTTCAGGTTTTGTAACGGTTCCCCTGCCATGCCTCCGTCCTTTCCTACAAATAGTTCCAAAAGGTGTAGTAGGGACCGCCCTCGGCGATCTTTTTGATGTAGAGGGCCAGCTCCCGGGCGTGGTAATCCCCCCACATGGTCGCCTCGCCGCAGGGGACTTTCCGTCCTTCGGGGATATGGTCCCAGCCGTTGGGGCGGTGGTAGACCGAGTGCAGGATCAATCCCTCGTGTTGCGGATCTGTGCACAGGTAGGGTTCGGAGAACAGAGCGGAAGCTACGGTCAGCCCGGCCTGGAAATAGCGGCCGCCCTCGGTTTTTTCTCCCTTTTCCTGGAGGTAGCGGCCGAGCCGCAGCAGCCCCTGAGCGGCGATCGCCGCAGCGGAGCTGTCCACAGGCTCATAGTCATTATAAGGATCCGCCGGTCTGTCCCGCCAGCCGGCCAGGCTGGACAGACCCGGCGCCCCCGTGTCCCAGTAGGGAATCCCGTCGGCGGGCGTCTGATCGATGTAGAAATCCCCCAACGCCCTGGAGGTCTCGAGGAAGCGGTTGATAAAGCTCTCTTTGCCCTTGAGCTCGGCGACCTGAAGCAGAGAAAAGGAATCTTTGGACAAGGTATCCAGGTACTCCAGCTGCTCCGGATACCCGGCCAGGGCCCAGGCCTGTCCCCGGGTCCAGGTGGAGAAGGGGGAGTAGCCCTGCTGCGTGCTGGGGCAGCGGAAGATGCCGTTGGTGACGTTGAAAACGGCTTCGTGTACCGCCCGGCCGCGTGTATCGTAGATATCCCGTCCGTCTCCGAAGAATATATTGTAGCGGGCGGTAGCCTCGGCGTGCTGAAGCATCCGTTCAAGCAACGAGATCTTGCGGTCCTGCTCGCCCATCAGCACATGGCCTAGAGCGTGGGCCGCGCTCAACACCCTGAGCGATCGGATCGTGTCGACGAACAGAGAATGAGGACCGTTGAAGGAGTAGATGTAGCCCAGATTGTCGGGCAGAGCTGTCCAGCGGGCCGCTTGAACCGCTCCGGACACCTTCAGAGCGAGCTCGCAGAACGCCTCGGCCCAACTGTCCCGTGGGATCTTGCCCTCGCGGTGCAGACGCAGAAGATTGCCGTAGGTGCTGATGTTGTTGAAGCCGTGGTCGTGTACGCCGATATGACTGACGTGGCTGGCCATGCTCTGCAGGGTGCCCTGGATCCCTCGATCGAGGAACTGTCCGTCCTCCCCCGCGTCGAACTGAAGAAGGGCAGATCCAAACCGGAACCCCTGCGTCCACTCGGTCCAGCCCCGGGTGGTGTATTTGCCCTTCACCGTAAAAACCGGGGTCCCTGATTCGGGTTTCCACCTCCGGTCGATCGCCAGGATCTTTGTTCCGGAAAGTTCGAACAGCTCGTTGACCCTCGGCAAAAGGTCTTTCGGAGTCACCGAGGTATCGATTTTCATCACGTCTGCTCCCCTTATATACGCTTTTCACTTCCTGTGTTTGTGGATTTCATCTTGTGGCTTTCCCTGAAAAATGTCAAAGCCTCGCGTGCCGGTGTGAAGCCATCGGGGTTTGACGCCCCGGGTGGGATAAACTATGCTTAGTTTCATGAAAAAGCACAGCAGCCGGGATCCGGGGGAGCCGCTTGCTCCTGTAGTTCTGGTGACTGGAGCCAGCCGGGGTTTGGGGCGGGGCATAGCCCTGCGAATGGCCCGGGATGGCTATTCCGTAGCCGTGAACTATGCCCTTAACGGGGAAGCCGCTGCGGAAACGGTGAGCCAATGCCTGGCTTCCCGTCGGAGTCAGGACCAAAAATTCGCGTCCATACGGGGGGATATCGGCGATGCAGAGCAGCGCAGAGCTCTGGTAGCAAACACGGTGGGGGAGTTGGGCCGCATCGATGCCCTGGTAAACAACGCCGGGATCGCCCCGAAAATCCGTGCAGATATCACGGAGGCCGGGGAGGAATCCTTTGACGAACTGATCCGCACCAACCTGAAAGGTCCCTACTTCCTCACCCAAGGTGTTGTGAACTATTGGCTGAAGGAAAAACCTAAAAGATTGCTGCCAGGCGGATTCAAAATCGTCTTTGTCACCTCCATATCGGCGAATACCGCATCGATCAGCCGGGGAGATTACTGCATCTCGAAGGCGGGACTGTCCATGGCGGCCCAGCTGTGGGCGGTTCGGTTGGCTGCAGAGGGTATCCAGGTCGTGGAACTGCGGCCTGGAATCATGGCAACGGATATGACCAGCGCGGTAAAGGAAAAGTACGACCGTCTGATCGGGGAAGGTTTAGTGCCGGATGGCCGGTGGGGTACACCGGAGGATGTGGGTGCGGCCGCAGCCGCGGTGATCCGCGGGGATCTACCCTTCGCCACCGGATCGGTGATCGATGTGGATGGGGGATTCCATCTGCGGCGACTGTAACTGAAGCTCTTCTTGATTGCCTCAGCAAAACTTGCTATCGTAGCTCTACTGAAGTCTCTAGGGAATGAGTGCCTGAGTAAAACTGTAGAAATGCCAGATACATTGGGGAGCTGATGGCCGGACAAACCCAATTCGATTTTTTCGACGTAGATCACACAATCATTCGGGGCTCCTCGGGTCCGCTGTTCTTAGTGAAAGGAGTACAACGCGGTCTGTTTCCCGTCCTGACCCTGGCCTATATACCTTTTTTCTTCTTTCAGTATTCCGTGGGCAGTTTGAATGCTCACTCAAGAGACTGGCACTTTTCCCTGCTTACGGGTCAATCCCGGCAAGCATTGGAGGAGGTATCCCGGGCGAACTTCGAAAAATTGAAAGACCTGATCTATCCCGCTGCTCGTTCTTTGATCGAGCAGCTCAAAGCTGCAGGGAGAAGGGTGGTGCTGGCTACCTCTTCCCTCGATCTGATCGTCCGTCCCTTAGCGGAGCATCTGGGCATCAAGGAGGTGATCGCCACCTCTTTGGAGTTTGAAAGCGATCGGTGTACCGGACGGCTTGCCGAGGGTCCGCTGCTGAAAGAAAAAAAGCGGGAGAAGGTGTACGATTTTATCCGAGCCCACGGTGGGCAGTGGCAGGATTGCGCGTTCTACAGCGACAGCATCAACGACATATCGCTGCTGGAGTCGGTGGCTGATCCGGTCGCCGTGAATCCGGACCTGCGGTTGCGCCGGGTTGCTCGGAAGAGGGGCTGGCGGATCCTGAAGTTCCGCTGATAAGATTTGTCATCGCAATAGTAAGGTTGAGTGCAACCGGTAAAAGGAGGTAATATTCTCTCATGCTCTCCTCTACCGCCGAATTGAAACTCTTCTATCATCTGAATGAGAAAATCATGGCCGGGGAGTTTGAGACCTTTTCGGCATTGTACGACTACATTGGCAGGTTGAAGCTTTCCTTCAAGCCGGATGAAGTGATCGAGAAGTGCTTCCTCCTCTTCAAAGATCTGCGGTGGGGTTTCTTGAGAGAGCTCAGCAAATCCGAGTACGGGAAGCTTTGGAAGGAGCTGGTTCTGCCGAACCCGGAGTTTCCCAACGCCGGTGACTTGAAACGAAATATCTCCATAGCCAACATCTACATCGCCATGCTGGACATCCATGGATATACGAGATTCTGTCAGGAGAGCAAGAGCAACTTGTCCCGTTTGCGAAAGCTCGACGATTTTCTCCACGAGGGGATCCGAAAGATAGCACGGTCCAACCACTCGTTGGCCAACCGGGAACGAGGGGATGAAATCGTGGTCGTCGCCTCTTCCGCCACCAACTGTATAAAAACCACGTTTGAAATCATCACTACCTTCTCCAAACATGCGGTTGTCAAAGACCATGTGGTGGGAAAAAGCCGCAGCGACTACAGCATTGTCCTGCCGGATTTCAAGGTGACCGCGGGCATCGCCGGCGGGAATCTGACAACTCCACTGATCATCACCGAAAGCGGTCTGCTGTCGGGATTTCTTCTGAATACCGCGGCCAGGCTGCAAACGCTGGCCAACGAGCTTTCGCCGAAAGACTCGAAGATCATCACCACCAACAGCGTGTATTCCAGTTTTCTCAAAGAAAATAAAGTCGTGAAGAGTGATTTGTTCGCAAAGAAGGTGCTCAGTTTTTTCAATGCGGGAACCGTGATCTTCAAAGGCACGAAGGTAAATTGCTGCCAGATCATCTTCAATCCGAAGGAACAGTACCGGATGAAGTATAATCCCAACCTGATGACTCTTCTCGAATCCCTTCGGCAGGAGCTGTGGAAGGGGCGGGTGTTCCCGGACTTGGCAGCCCTGCTCCTCGAAGTGTGCAGAGCCATGCCTTCCTTCGCGGTAGATGTGGTGGTCTCCGGGGAGAAGAGAAAGGTGAGCAATAATAGTATCGCCCAGCTCGCCAAGCAGGCCGGTCATCAATACAGTGGGGAAGACTACTTCGCCGCGGTCACCAGTCTGGCCCAGATCGTCGCTGAGGTCGAGCAGGTGCCGGAGTTCGACAGGTTGGTCGTCCGTTATCTTAAAGAAGTATGCCTGCGCTTCGAGCTCCTGACGGTCGAGTTGGATAAGAGGCTGGAGCAGGAAGTGGATTCGAAAATCGACGTAATTTTCAATCCTCAATACAAGACCGCCTATTTGAACGCCAAGAAATATCTGGGCACCTATGAAAAGCTGAAGAATTTTGCCATGTCGAGCACCTCTTTGGGAAACAAAAAGAGCATCTGGTATTCTCTCATCGAGGATAAAAAAGAGGATTTGAAGCTGGAGATCTATTTCGGAAAACGATAGGAAAGCCGTCTCAACTCAGCACATAACTGCTGAACTCTCCAACGCTGTCGAAGTAGGTGCTGCAGTTCTCGAGCATGTACGCGCGAATTTGCGGGATCTGATGCGCCCAGCCGGCTGCTGCAACCGGGACTCCCGTAGCTCTGGACATCAGCACCCCGGGTTTCAGATCGTCCACGATCAAAGCCTCCTCGGCGGATAGATCGAAACGCCTCAGTATCTCCAGAACGGGCCAAGGGCTGGGTTTGCGCCTGCTCTCTTCGTAGTCCCATCCGAATACAAGGTCGGGAAGCAGCCCGTCATTCCCCGACGCTGATTGATACGCTATTAATATCACGTCTTTTTCCGAATGAGATACTACCGTAATGATTCCTCCCCGCTTTCGAAAGTTGTGAAGAGTCTCGAGGAATCCTGGGAAGAATCGGGGGACGGTGCCGGTATTGAACTTTCTCCAAATCTTGTATTCGACCGCCAGCTCCTTCTCCGTCAATCCCAGTTCTCCGGTAAGATACTGCATGATCCCGGGATCGAAGTTTTTCAGGAACCAGCCCTGCAGGTCTATCGGTGTCGCCTGCGGGCGAAGAACCCGCATCGACTCGAGGTGCGAGGGGTGGTGAATCATCGCCGTGCTGTTCACCG
>JAGLQP010000127.1 GCA_023136785.1 Spirochaetales bacterium | reverse complement strand
ACCGGGCCCGTTGCCGGTCTCAACAGCCGTTACGTTGCCCATTGGGGGAGTATGTGGACCGGGGCTGCGATCGATGCCGAAATTGCCGAACGGTTGAGCCTGGGTGTTGTGCTTGCTGTCCACGGTGCAGCCTATATCGCACTGGCGGACTGGAACCTGAGACCCGATTTAGCCCATCCAGTCAGCTTTTTTCATAGAGCCTTCGGCATAGGTGTGGAGGGGGAGATTTCCCTCGATTTCATGATCAATCAATGGTGGGTCCTGAAATGCTCCTTTGGAATCGAGTATTGGGAGGCGGGACCCGGACTCGACATAACCTTCAGGAACGACGGAAGCTACCTCGTGACCCGGTTGAACGAAGTTGTCTGGCGATCCATGACTTTCTCGATCGGCCCGGCGCTGCGCTATTGATCCGGGTGGATCATCCTTGACACCCTGCAGAAACGGTCTTAGTATCTGCACATCTCAACTTCAAACCAGGAGAGAAGCATGAAGAAGCTAAAAACCGGAGTCATCGGGATCGGATTTATCGGTGCGGCCCATGTGGAAGCGCTGCGCCGGATTCCGGGGATCGAGGTGGTTGCTATCGCTCATTCCAGCGATGCCAAGGCCAAGGCCAAGGGGGAGGAACTGGGCGTGGACAGAGCCTTCGGTGATTACAGGCAGCTGTTGGCGATCAAAGAGATCGACGCCGTTCACGTGTGCACACCGAATCACCTGCACTGTCCTCAGACAAAGGATGCTCTGGCTGCGGGGAAGCATGTGATCTGCGAGAAGCCTCTGGCGGTTACGGTCAAGGAGGCGCAGGAACTGGTGAAGCTGGCCGAATCGAGCGGTCTGGTCACTGCGGTGCACTTCAACATCCGCTTCTATCCCCTCATGGCGCATATACGGGCCATGATTGCCGGCGGCGAGTTGGGTGAAATCTACGCCGTTCACGGGTCCTACCTGCAGGACTGGCTGTTCTACGACACGGACTACAACTGGCGGTTGGAACCCGAGTACTCGGGAGAATCCCGGGCAATCGCCGATATCGGCTCCCATTGGATGGATCTGATCGAATACCTGACCGGCGGGAAGATCGGGGAGGTCTGTGCGGATTTCGCCACCATCCACAAAATAAGAAAGAAGCCGCTCAAGCCGCTGGAGACCTTCGCCGGCAAGCTGCTGAAACCCGAGGACTACAAGGATATTCCCATCGGTACCGAAGACTACGCCACGGTGATGCTGCGCTTCGCCGGAGGAGCCCGCGGAGTATTCACCGTCAGTCAGGTATCGGCGGGCAGAAAGAACCGGCTCTACTTCGAGATCGACGGCTCGAAGAAATCCGTGGCCTGGGAGTCGGAGCTCCCCAACCAGATGTGGATTGGGCGGCGCGACGGTCCCAACGAGCTGCTGCTGCGCGATCCCTCCCTGGTGCACGAGGATAGCCGTGATCTGATCGGCTTTCCCGGTGGACACAACGAGGGTTTCCCGGACACCTCGAAGCAGCTGTTCAAACAGTTCTACGCCGCGGTACGCAGCGGAGGGCCGAGCAAAGATCCCCGCTATCCCACCTTCCGGCACGGGCTGCGGGAGCTCCAGCTCTGCGATGCTATCCTGCAGAGCAGCAAGAAGCGGGCCTGGCTGCCTGTGAAAGATTGACCAAAAACCAACACTAAGGAGCGAGAATTATGATAAAACTTGGTTTCGTCAGCGCCGTTGTCGAAGACCTCAGTTTCGAGGAAACAGTGGATCTGGCCGCAGAGATAGGCTACGACTGCGTAGAGATGCTCTGCTGGCCGGTGGGCAAGGCGGAACGCCGCTATGCCGGGGTGACCCATATTGACGTGAACAGTCTCGATGACAAACGGGTCAAGGAGATCCGGGACTACTGCGAGAAGAAGAACGTGTCCATCTCCGGCCTGGGATACTATCCCAACTATCTCGAAGACAGCCCGCAGGCCTCGGTCTACGCGGAGCACTTTCTCAAGGTCATAGACGCCTCGGCCAAGCTCGGCGTGGGCATCGCCAATACCTTCATCGGCCGGGACCACACCAAGAGCCTGGAGGATAACTTCAAGCTCTTCGAGAAGCTCTGGCCGGGGATCATCAAGCATGCGGAGCAGAGGAAGGTGAAGATCGGCATCGAGAACTGTCCGATGTTCTTCACCGGAGATGAGTGGCCCGGAGGGAAAAACATGGCCTTCAGCCCCGTGATCTGGCGACGGATGTTCAAAACGATCCCCTCCGAGTACTTCGGGCTGAACTACGATCCCTCCCATATGATCTGGATGCAGATGAACTACATCCGGCCGATCTATGAGTTCAAGGACCGCATCTTCCATGCCCACATCAAGGACGCCAAGATCCTGCCCGATCGGCTCGCCGAGGTCGGCATTCTGGCCACTCCGTTGGAGTACCACTCTCCGAAACTACCGGGGCTGGGGGATGTGGACTGGGGCAAGTACTTCTCCGCCCTGACCGATATCGGTTTCAAGGGGTCCGCCTGTGTCGAGGTTGAGGACCGGGCCTTTGAGGAATCCTTCCGGGATCGAAAAGATTCCTTGATCCAGAGCCGGAACTATGTGCGGCAGTTCCTGCCGGGGGCTTGAGCTCAGCCGGCGGCAATTCCACTCAGAAAGATCGCCAAGCCGGCGTTAGATACGGTAGCCTTTGATCGGCAAGGTCAATGGGTCAGAATGACCCATGGGACAATTTGGCCCATTCGGGAATGCGGCGCGTCACCGCCATTGGGGTTGTGTGCAAATTTTAAAGGAAAACTTTAAAATTTCGGGTTTCTCCAATGGTACTGAAGCCTGTTTCGGGGTTCTACGGGCAGCAAAAATGCTCGATCTGTTCGATCTGCTCTTGACAAAAAACTATATCATATATAATATAGGATCCCTACCATGGATGTGCCGGATGGATCCACAGCCAATCGATATTCCCTCAGCCAGCAAGTTCGCAATCACATCCTCAACAAAGTCGCCACCGGGGAGCTTGCTCCTGGAGACAAGGTCATCGAAGCCCGTATCGCCGAAGAGCTTCACGTGAGCACGATCCCGGTGCGGGAAGCGATCCGGGAGCTGGCCGCTATTCGTGTCCTGGACTACTGGGTTCATCGAGGGGCTCGGGTGCGGGAGGTTACGGTTTCCGAAACCGTTGAAGCTCTGCACGTGAAAGGGGTTCTCGAAACGCTGGCCGCACGTTTGGCCGGAGAAAAACTCAGGGGCATCTTGGACGCCCTGAGGCAGTACAGTATGCACATCCAGGACGCGGCGCGCCGCCGCGACTGGGTGGAGTACCAGGACCAGAATCAGCTGTTTCACCGACTGATCGTCGCGACTGCGGGGAATCAGATTCTCCTCAGCCTGTGGGATTCTCTCGCCTTCGAGGTGCGTACCCGCTTCATCATGGACTTTCTGCGTATCGTAGATCCGACCGAACTGGCGAGAGAGCATGAGAAGATTCTACAGGCAGTCGAACTCAGCGACACGGCGAAGGTAGCCGAGCTTCTGTCGTATCATGCCAACAAACTGGTCGAGTACCTGATGGAGCAGAAGGCCGCGGACAACGCGCGGGATAATTAAGGAAGTTAAGCTTGATGTCAACGGACATCTGTTGCTTTGCAGAAAAACAGAGGAAGGAACGAGGAAACCTGTATGAGTGAAAACAAATATCCCCATCTATTCACACCGATCCGTATCGGGAACTTCGAGGTGCCGAACCGGGTCTGCCATGTGCCGACGGACATATCTTCGGCAAACGCCGATGGATCGATCAACCAGCGGGTCATCACCTACCACGAAGAGGTCGCCAAAGGCGGCTGCGGCTTCATCATCTGCGGGGCGTCCACCCCGGACAAGAAGACCGGCCGTCCAACCGCGTCCTGCATAGCCGTGGACGAAGATCCCCTGATCCCGGGCCTGGCCGAGCTGGCCGAGGCCATGCACCGTCACGGAGCCAAGACCTCCCTGCAGATCCAGCATCCGGGCCGGCAGGCTGCCTGGCCGCGGAAGGACCTGATCTCGGCCACGGACCAGGTGGCCGACATCCCCGCCTCCGCCGGTCACGAGGTGGTCTACGCCGCGGCGGAAGCCAAGGGCAAGGGCATCCGGGCTATGTCCATCGACGAGATCTACGACCTGGTCGATAAGTTTGCCGAAGGCGCCTGGAGGCTGCAACAGGCCGGTTTCGATTCGGTGGAGCTGCACGGGGCTCACGGCTACCTGATTGCCCAGTTCATGAGCCCGTATGTGAATAAGAGGAACGACCGCTTCGGCGGCAGCTTTGCCAGCCGCATGCGTTTCCCTCTGGAGATCGTCCACGCCATCCAGTTCAAGTGCGGTCCGGATTTCCCCATCGGTATCCGCTACTCCGGTGAGGAGTGGATCGAGGGCGGCCGCTGGCTCGAGGAGAGTGCCAAAGCGGCTGAGATGTTCGAGGAACACGGTGTGGCTTTCCTCGATATCAGCGCCGGTATTTTCGAGATGCCCGGTCCCACCATGGATCCGATGTACTATCAGCAGGGCTGGAACACCTACACCGCCGAAGAGATCAAGAAGCACGTGGAGATCCCGGTCATCACCAGCCACACCCTGCGTGACCCGGAGTACTGCGAGAAGATCCTGGCCGAGGGCAAGACAGACATGGTCGGATTCTCCCGTCAGATGATCGCCGATCCCTACTGGGCCAACAAGGCGGCGGCCGGCAAGAAGGAGGAGATCCGCAAGTGTATCTCCTGTCTGGTCGGCTGCTGGCAGGAATCCCTGATGATCAAACGCCACATGCGCTGCGCCATCAACCCGGCGGTGGGAGATGAGCGGTTTATCAAATTCGGTCCTGCCGACAAGAAGCTCAACGTGGCGGTTGTCGGCGGCGGGCCGGCAGGTCTGGAAGCCGCGCGGATCGCTACGCTTCGGGGACACAACGTCACCGTGTTCGAGAAGAGCAACGAGATCGGCGGCGCCATACTGTACTGCTGTACGGTCCATGGAAAGAATAAGATGAAATGGTACGCCGATTGGCTCCGTCGTCAGATCGCCAACCTGGGTGTCGAAGTCAAGTACGAAACCGTGCCGAAAGCGGCGGATCTCAAAGCTTTCGACGCCGTCCTGGTTTCCACCGGCAGCCGGGTGGTGCGGCCGGACATCCCCGGTGTCGACTCGGACAGAGTCTGCACCTTCGAGGACGTGCTGCGCTGCCAGATGAAAAACTGCGAGTACTGGCCCGAGGGCGGCAAACCGGAGCCTGCAAAGGTCGGCGATACAGTCCTGATCTGGGGTGACTACTACGGCGCAGTAGATGCGGCTGAAAAGCTGGGGACCGCGGGCAAAAAGATCTACATCGTGACCAAGAATCACGAGTTCGCTCCCTGGATGGAACCCTGCCACAAGGACATCATGGTCAAGCGCTTCAAGGGCGGCCAGGGCGAGGGGCTTTCCAGCAAGACCCTTGAGCATCCCGTGACGATCATCTCCGACTCGTCTGTGCTCGAGATCGGGAAGAACGGTGAAGTCGTCCTGATCGACGGAGAGTTCGAGCGTTCCACTCTCGAGGTCGACAACGTTGTCCTGGCGGACGTGGAGGTAAACGACGATCTGTACACGGAGTATCGGAAGGCCGGATTGGTGGTTACCAAGATCGGCGATGCCAAGAAAGTCCGAAACCTGCGCGGCGCGGTTACCGACGGCGCCAACATCGGCTTGATTCTGAACGAAGACCTGAAGATCAACGCCAACGCCGAGATCATCGCCAGTCTTCCCACCGACCCGAGTTGCAAGGTATAAAAGGAGGTGGTGTGCCGGCGCAGGCGGATGGAGGCAACAGGAGTCGTAGGCTCCTACCAAAAAACATACAAAGGAGGTGAAAGTGCACGAGTTGACAAGAACTAAGATTAAAGAGAGAAACCAAAAAAATACGGAGGTATGTATGAAGAAAAAGGTTCTCAAACTCATCGGAATCGCCCTGGTGCTCCTGGTGGCGGGTACCGTCGCCCTGAGCGCAGGCGGACAGAAGGCAACAGGCGCCAAAGGGCTGCCCGTTGTCGGAATTTCTACGGGATCGTCCGGTACGTCCTGGCGGAACATCATGATCGATGC
>JAGLQP010000126.1 GCA_023136785.1 Spirochaetales bacterium | reverse complement strand
TGTACTGGGAGCTGCAGCCGAAGAGATCCGTTCCGCAGTGGAAGAACGCAGAAGAGGTAGAGGACTTGGTGCTGCAGCGGGTATCGGATCAAAAAAGCGCTGAGGCGGGGCGCGTAAAAATGAAAACCGTCTGCCTGCAATGTCACTCCTCGAGTTGGGTGGAAGGGTATTTCGAAGAGTTCGACAAAGTGGTAAACGACTATAACCTTCTCTGGGACTATGTGGATCAACTGCTCCAGGATGCATATGCCAAGGGACTGGCGAGCAAAGACAACCCAATCGACGAGCTTCCGGAAATCTATCACTATCTGATCTGGCACCATTCCGGCCGACGCTGGCGTATGGGAGCCGCGATGATGGGACCCGACTGGTCGCATTGGAACGGGGCTGTAGACACGATCATGATCAACCTGGGTTCCATGCAGAGTGATTTGGAGATGCGGGAAAAACTCCAATCCCTTGAGAGCAAGTGAGCGGTAGAGGGAGTTCTGCCGCGGTTCATCCCGCCCGGGTCGCCCAATCCAAATGGGCCGCTGCTTTGGCGACATTTCTGTTAACCACGGGCATCCTCAGCCTGGCGCGATGGAAGGCACCGTTTCCAATCCTGCTCGCCGACCGCTTCCTCCCGTTATCGGGCTGGATTCAGATACTCCTGCTGGCGATCTACGGGGTGTTTCTCATCACCAAAATAGCGGATCGACGGGACACGGCCGGGATTCGTCTGAGAATCTGGCTGTTTTTTTCTATCGTTTTCTTCACCCAGTTCATCCTCGGCGTCGCCGGCTTTGAAAAACTATTGATGACCGGCCGCCTCCACGTCCCTGTCCCCGCCGTGGTCATCGCCGGACCCATCTTCCGGGGTGAACGCTTTTTTATGCCCATTCTCTTCGTCTCCACCATCGTCCTGGTAGGTCCGGCCTGGTGCAGCCACCTCTGCTACATAGGCGCCTGGGACGGCCTGGCGTCAATCGCACGTCGGAGAGGCGGCAGCCTCTCTTCCGGATGGACTTGGTTGCGATTCACCATTTTTGCGGCCACCCCGGTCACCGCCGTTTTGCTACGGTTTTTCGGAGTCAGTGGATCGAGCGCCGTGATTATAGCGGTAGGCTTCGGTGTACTCGGATTGGCAGTTATGGCCGGGCTGTCCACCCGCAGAGGGGTAATGGTGCATTGTACAGCGATCTGCCCGCTGGGGGTGGCCAGCAATCTACTGGGCAAGGTGTCGCCCTTCCGTATCCGTATAGGCCCCTCCTGCACCGACTGCGGCCTCTGCACGGCCAGCTGCCGCTACAACGCACTATCCGCCCAAAGAATTACGAAGAGGCGCCCCGGATATACCTGCACCCTCTGCGGCGACTGCATCGCTTCCTGCGAGACCGGCGCACTGGGGTATACCATTTTCAGAGCCTCTCCGCCGGTCTCCCGCTTGATCTTCCTCACCCTGGTGGTTTCTTTGCATGCGGTATTCCTGGGCGTTGCCCGGATTTAAGATCTTGAGATCGTCGACGATCCTCCTATTCAGTGTCACTCTGTTGGTCATTGCGCCGCTGTGTGAAGCCGAGTCCGGAGGTGGCGATATAGGAGAATCCGCCGCCCTCCACGTACTGGCCGGAGCCTCCAGCGCCCTACTGATCAGCGCCGTCGCCTATCCACTGGTGGAGGCGGCGTCGGATCAGCGCAGCGCTCTGCTGGTTGCAGGTCTTGGTTTGTCCGGAGCACTCCTGGCCGGTACAGCCAAAGAGCTCCTGGATTCATGTGGATTCGGACAGCCCCAATGGACCGACCTGCTGCTGACGCTGGGCGGAGGGGTTCTGGCCGCTTCATTGGTCTACACCTTGACCTGTCTCCAACCGAGCGGCGGGGATGAGTCTCCGGGAATTGCGGCGGTGTACGGAGCGTTTGCTCTGATGTTCTCCCTACCCGTGGGAGAGAATCTACTTCGGCGGGTTATTCCTTCTTCTGAACCTCGATCGTGAAGTTGCTGGCCAAAGCGGCGATCGCGCCGACCGCAGCCAGCACGGGAGCGAACACCATACCCACCACTCCGAGGTTCAGAGGAATCTCGACATAAGGTTCACCTTTCTCGTTCTTGATGATGATTCGCCGGATACTCCCCTCGTGAATCAGCTCTTTCACCTTCTTGAGAAGATCCTCCCCTTTGACCTTCACTTCCTCCGTCAACTTTTCTGGCATTGTAAACCTCCCTGCAGTATATATTCTAATATAATAACACCACTGACCCTACGAACATACACCCTAGTACAAAAGTTTTTCAGATCATTCCAGTCGTGCTATGCTGTTGCCAGCATATGAAAGGCGAAATCAACTTGGAAGAGAAGTTCCGCGGATGTCTGCTGGCAAGCGCGCTGGGGGACGCTATCGGGGAGATTGCCTTCTTCCGTTCTTCCCGTGCAGCCCTTCAAGAAGAGCTGCGAACCAGCACCCAGCTGCGCTACACCGACGATACGGCCATGGCGATCGGTTTGGCCGAGTCGATCACCCGTAGGGGATCCCTGGAGAGCGGGCATCTGGGGGACACCTTTCGCAGCAACTTCTTGCGCGAACCCTGGCGGGGCTATGCCTCGGGACCGCCGACCGTGTTTTCTATGGTCTCGGATCTCGGCATATCCTATACAGAGGCGGCGCAGCGCCTGTTCGGGGGTACAGGATCTTTCGGTAACGGCGCTGCCATGCGCATCGGCCCGGTGGGCGCGTTCTACTACGACTCCCCGCGTCTTTACGAGCAAGTCCGAATCGCCAGCGCGGTGACCCACGCTCACCCGGTGGGGATTGACGGAGCGGCGGTCCTGGCCAAAGCTGTAGCCCTCGCGGTCGGACAAACTTCCTCGAAAACACTTTCTGCGACCAAATTTGTTGCTGAGCTGACCAAGTTTGCCCGCACCGATGCGATCATGGAGAAACTAAACCAGGTTAAGACTTTGATTTCGATGAACGCCGATCCCGAACAAGCGGCCATGTCGCTGGGGCAAGGGATCGCGGTCCAGGAATCGATGCCCTTTGCCCTGTACTCCTTTTTACGCTACCCCCACAGCTTTGAAGAGTGTTTGTACTGCGCCGTTCTGAACGGGGGGGATCGGGACACCCTCGGGGCTATGGCCTGTGCCGTTTCCGGAGCATACCTCGGTGAAAGCGCTCTACCTAAAAACTGGCTGGAAAAACTGGAAAATGAAAAACAGATTCGTAGGCTGGCAGTGAAGCTGCTGCGGACCCGCTGATCCTGTTTCTGGTGTTACAGAAAACGCTGAATATAGCGGAGGGCTTCTTCGGCACCTTGCCGGTAGTAGGCCTCGCTCGGATACATCGTGATGTGTTTCAAATGCATCTTTAGATTGTAGATGTTCTTGCGCACTTCGAAACTCTCGTCTTTGGGAAAGGCACCCCAGTAGCGATCGTAGAAACGCTCATTTGCCAGGCCGAACATCTCCATAAAAGACAGCTCCCTGGCGTAGTCGGCCCAAAACCCGGGAATGTCGATATAGCCGCTGACAAAGGGTCGCCCGGGATACCCGGCCCCTTCAAAATCCACCATCACATTTCCCGACCAGATATCGTAGTGGGTCAGGGTGCTTCGCCGGCCGATCTCCAGGGCTGCCGGGAAGCTGCGGCGAACCTTCTCGATCTGTTCGAGCAGCTTGAAGTCAACCAAACCGCTGTCAGTAACTTCTGAAAACACTGCATCGAAGCGGGGCAGCCAAAATTCCGCCCAATTTTGATGCCGTTTGCCCTCGGCCAGCTCCACGTCTCCGAAACCGCTGCTGCGTTCTTGGTGCAGCTCGATCACCTGGGAGGCAATCTGGTCGGTCAGTCCGTCGATCATCTCCCGGGTAAGAAGTCCAAACACCCGGTGCAGCACCACGCCGGGAACCCGGGTCATTACCAGGAGAGTACCGGGCAGGAGTTGTCCCGAAGTGTCGACGAACAGGGGACGGGGAACCGGCATGGCCGTACGGCTGGCGAAGTATCCCAACACCCGGTACTCCCGAATGATCTTCTCGTCCCTCTCTTCCGGGCTGATCTTGTACACGATCCCCGCTTCTCCCGAGGCAAAGGAGACTCCGATCACCCTGTTCCAGCAGCCCCCGCTGAGCACCTTGGTCGTCTCTATCCGAGGCTCTTCCCTGCCTGGATCGGAGCTATTCCCTACACCATCACTGTGTTCCGCAAAGGCTAGCCGGGCTATGACGGCGATCCGTTCCGGCGTCAAAAAAGGATCGATCTTTTCTTGGAGGATTTCTTCGCGAACGTTCACGAGACGTTAAGCTGTTGTGACTTTGTGGAGCTTGACCAGCCGTTGAGCGAGCAGCCGGGCTAAGAATATCCCGTAATGCGGGCGTTCTTTGATGGCGTTGATGAAGGATTCCTTGGAGATCTTGATCAAGACGCCCCTCCCTATGGATTTAACAGCAGCGGATCGACGATTATCGAGAAGAAAAGACATTTCACCCAGGAAGATATCCTCGGGCGTAAGTATCGAAACCTGTTTTCCGTTGGCAATGATCTCGAATTGACCGGACACGATGTAGTACAGGTAGCTCGACTTCTCCCCTTGGGTAAACACGATATCCCCATCCTGGAACACCACCTCCTCCTCGTCGGTGAACACCTTGGGCACTACCTTACCGTCGTGGGTCATGTGGGTGATCTCGAAGCTGGCCTCGTTGCCCTTCTCGTTATAACTCAGTTTGGCCACATAGTGCGAGGCCATGGCGATTCCCCGCCCATGCATCTCCCCCAGTCCGTCCTCACCGGTAGGGGCGGTTTGAGCTTTCCAGTCGAAGCCATCACCTTCATCACGGATCTTAAAGGTCGACTTCTTCGGTGTAATCTTATAGTTGAGATAAACCTTCATTTTACAGATATCGGGATCTTTGTTCTTTTCCCGAACCAGATCCAGGATGTCCTTGCCGCTGTTCAGCCATTCCGACTTCTCTTCGTACGAGATCTTGCAGTTTCCGTGTTCGATGGCATTGATCAGCAGCTCCATCATCGCGATGTAAAACCGCACCTTTTGCTCGTGATCGATGAGATTGGAATTGTAGAGGAAGTTGGCCAGGAGGTTGGAATAGGTCACCAGATCGAAAGGATCGTTCTCCAGAACAAAAAGCCCTGAAAGGTTCGCCTGCAGGAGAAAATGAAGATCCCGCTGGAAGAGAATTCCCCGATTTTGACTCAAGATTCGCAGCAGCCTGGTAAAATAGTCTTCCAGCTTGCTCTTCTCGATGACCGAGATCGTGTTTATCCCTGAAAACATCTTAAGGATTTCATGCTCGTTCCCCTCGTCGTGGAGTATGACAAAGCCGCCGGAGTACAGCCACGGATCGCTCTTGATTTCCTTCAGGATGGTCTTAAGCTTGATATACTTGTCAGTACAGTTGATGACGATGATCTCGGGAAGTTCGTAGTTGAGATGCTGAACAATCAAACTCTTGTCTCGAAGGTACACCGGCACAAATTCGTCGCCAAACTCCGTACAAACTTGTAGGATCTCTTTGTTCGTCTTGTCGTCGGTGCTCAGTACTGCGATATTTCCCATCAAATCTCCGTGTGAATCTCTGGCCTGTGTCTATCTCTAGTCTAGTATAGTATAGTATTTTTCAATAATAAATCAGTCTACTATAGTATTTCGGTCTCATCCGTGTAAACCAAAAGGGCTTGTGCTAAAGGTCAGGTTCGGCTGTAGCAACGTGGAATTTCCGAGTAGAAAAATGTATACTTTTATTATCATGGAGGAGTGAATGATGAAACGTGCATCTGCCTTTGTCCTGCTGATATTGATCGCAGCGATTCCTCTTTTTGCGGAGGATCTGTTGATTGAATATGTGGAGGGAACCCTGGAAATCAAAGAACGAGCCATTTGGGCGGAACTGTATATAGGAGACATGATCCCTGAAAACAGTCTGATCCGCCTCTCCGGCAACGGCTTCGCGGAGCTTTCGACTCGAGCGTTCACCATTACCCTGAGCGACGACGGAACCTACAATACCCAGAGTTTGGTACGCTCGGGACAGAAGATCGCCTCCTGGGATATCGGCAGCGTGGTGAACTCCAAGCTGTCGAAATTGATAACACCCGGGGAGCAGGGCCAGACAGCGGTCATG
>JAGLQP010000125.1 GCA_023136785.1 Spirochaetales bacterium | reverse complement strand
ATGCCGGGCCCTGTCCGAATTCAACCAGAGGAGTGCCTTGCATGAGAGCCTGGTGGGCCTGGGGATCGAAGGGAATCTCTCCGATGACGTGAGCGTTGTTCTGTTCGGCCATTTCCTTGATGTTGCCGCACTGCTCTGGGTTGAGGTCCGCTTTGTTGATCACCACTCGAGCGGGAACACCGAAGTGGTTGGAGAGTTCCAGAACCCGCTTGAGGTCGTGAACTCCGGACACCGTGGGTTCGGTAACGATCACCACCAGATCAAGGCCTGTGATAGAGGCTATTACCGGGCAACCTATCCCCGGCGGCCCGTCGCTGAGGATGCTCGGAGCGCGGTGCTGTTTGGCCAGCTCCGAGGCCCGATCCCGCACCACTGTGACCAGTTTTCCGGAGTTCTCCTCTCCGATACCAAGGCGGGCATGAGCCATTGGACCGAAGCGGCTCTGGGAAACGAACCAGGTACCGTTGGTGCTGTCCTGGGGGGTGATTGCCCGGACAGGACAGATATGTGAGCATAAACCGCACCCTTCGCAGTCCAGCGCTTCGATCCTATACCGCTTCGCGTCGCTACCCCGATCGGATAGAGGATGAATAGCGTCGAAACGGCAGGCTCGAGCGCAATCTCCACAGCCCGTACAGGAGTGCTCATCGATGCGGTACATCTTGCCGCCGACGAAGGGGTGAGCCTCAACAACGGATGGTTGAAGGAGAAGGTGAAGATCCGGAGCATCTACATCCGTGTCTGACAGCACTGCCGGCACTTTGCGGTTACTCAAGACGGCGAGACTGGCGGCCAGTGTGGTCTTTCCCGTGCCCCCCTTGCCGCTGATAATTCCGATCTCCCGTACCGGGCGGACCATCTGGGATCCATTTCGAGCATCTTTGACCTTTGAGGTTTCAGGCGACCCGGCTTTTCCCGTCATAAAGGTTTCGGTTTCTGCTTCCGGTGCCGGAGGAACCGGGCGCGAAGAGAGTTCAACGGTTCGTTCGAAGATTTCGAGGAACCATTTCTGTAACTCCTGATCATCCCGGGCTAAAATTTCGCCCCGGGAATACTTCTCGGCGTACTGCCTTCGGAAGGGGATTCTGCCGATCACGGGAACGGCGACGGATGCGGCGTACTCATCGATGAGGGTGTCCTCTCCGGTGCTGCGGTTTATCACGATCCCTGTGGGAATACCCATGCCGACACTTAAGGAAAGGGCTAGTTTTAGATCGTGGAGACCAAAGGGGGTGGCTTCTGTGACCAGGATACAGGCATCGCTTCCTTTCAAGCTCTCCACCACCGGACAGGCAGTGCCGGGAGAGGCGTCGATCAGGGTGATTCGTTCTTGGTCGTCCGATTGTTCCCCGATTGCTCCTATCTTCACAGCCTTTACAACCTTCGGGGCGATTGATTCGCCGACCGTCAGGATCCCATGGGAGAAGAAAAATGAAGCTTCTGCCGGCGGGTTTCTGACGGTCCCAGACTGCACCGTTCCGATTGTGGATGGCTCTTCGGTCAAGGCTTGCTCCGGGCACAGAGCGCTGCAGGCACCGCAGGCGTGACAGAGCTCAAGAAAGATCAAGGCTTTCCCTTTGATGATCGCGATCGCATTGTAGGCACAGACTTCGGCGCAGAGACCGCATCCGTTGCATTGGTTCTGCTTCAGGACCGGTTTGAGAACGGTCACAGGTTCCGATCGGGTGAATTCGGGATCGAGAAACAGATGATCGTTCGGCTCTTCAACGTCGCAGTCCAGCAGAGCAACTGTCTTGCCCGCCTGGGCGAGTGTCCAGGCCAGGTTAACGGCAAGGGTCGTCTTCCCGGTCCCGCCTTTTCCGCTCGCTATGGTGATCGTCATTGGCGTTCCCCGTTGTAGGATTGTGAGTCAGTTTAAGATTGGCTGATCCCCGCCTATGCCCTTGTCATGGCAGCCCCGCACTTTGGACAAGGCGTGGCGTTGCAAGGAGTCCCCAGCTGGTGAGGAGTTTTCGTCCCGCACTGAGGGCAGAGACATTCGCCTCCGGCTCCGGCGCTCCGGCCCCCTCCTCGACCGCGTCCCGGACCTCTGGCACCGCCGGGTCCCTGTCGAGGTCCCGTTCGGGGTCCCGTTCCATCTCTAGCAGGCATTAGCTAACCCCCCTTTCTTCCCGACATGCCGAAGTGGGGCTCCACCGTGGGGCCTTCCGTGGCTTTGTACTTACCGTCGAGGTAATCTTTCAGTGCCTCGGAAACGGTGCCGCTGACTCCTGTTACAACCGTGATATTCGCAGCCTGCAAGGCCTGGTGTGCGTTCGGACCGACATTGCCCGTCAGTACGGTCTCAACGTCGTAATCCGCGACGGTTTGGGCAGCCTGGATTCCCGCGCCGCCCCCGGCGGATTGCGCTGCATTGGCTACAGGTTTTGTCTCTCCACTGTCCGTATCGATAACTATGAAGTACTGGCAGCGGCCGAATCTCGGATCTACCTGGGCACTCTGATCGTTTCCACTGGAGCTAATTGCTACTTTCATTTTTTCTCCTATGATTTCTCAAGCCGAGAGATCGGAAGCGATGCCCTGCCGATCTCCAATGCATTCTACTGCAGCTTTGTATTTAGTCCTGCTTGGTTTCCAACTCCCCGAGACGCTCCCGGGCCGCCTTGATGTCCTCTTCCTCGTCCCTGTCTGCCGGGTCCAGGACCTCCCAAACCTCTTCCGGATCCCCATGGTCCACCCGGCCGCCAGCCCGCCTGCCGGGCAAAGTCAAGGATTCGATCGCTGTGGCACTTTGAACACGATAGCGGCTCAACTTCCGTCTTGGGAGTGACCTCTGCTTCCCAGAGGGTGCCGCATTCCATGCATCGATAGCGGTTCAACTTCAACACAAAATTCCCGCCCTCGATTCGGATCGCCTTCCCCTCGGTCAGAGCTCCCGCTATCTTCTTGTGGGCGCTGTTCATTATGCGGGCGCAGGTCGCGCGGGAAATACCCATTCGCTTGGCCGCCTGCTCTTGATTCAGTCCGTCCTTGTCCACGAGGCGGATCGCCTCGTACTCATCCACCGTGAGTATCTCTTGCTCCAGCTGGAACATTGGGATACCCTGGGGCTTGAAGTAGACCACGGACGGCGGATACTGAACTCGTCTGTCTTTTTTGGGCTTGGCCATGAACCCATCCTTTTATTGAGAATATTCTCATTAAAAAGTATAATGAACATATTCTCATTTGTCAAGAGATTTGTTATATTATAGCAAAAGGATCGAGAGAGGCATATAGATGGCAGACACTTGCAACAGCAACAAAGAGAAAGAGCGGCAAGAGCAGGATAAGCGTATCGCCGAGCAGTTGTCCCAAATCAAACATACATTTCTGGTCATGAGCGGAAAGGGAGGAGTGGGCAAGAGCACCATTGCCGTCAATTTGGCGGTCGCCCTCGCCGATCGGGGCTATTCGGTAGGGTTGATGGACGTGGATCTGCACGGACCGAGCACCATAAAGATGCTTGGATTGGAAGGTGAGCACGTGAAGATGGCCGGACAGCACCTCATGCCGATCCCTTACAGCGAGAAGCTCAAAGTGGTGTCAATGGCTGCCCTGCTGGAAGACCGGGACATGGCGGTCATTTGGCGCGGACCATTGAAGATCGGAGCGATCAAGCAATTCATCTCCGATGTGCTCTGGGGGGAACTGGATTATCTGTTTATCGATTCCCCCCCCGGAACCGGGGATGAGCCCCTTACGGTGGCTCAGGTCGTTCCCAAGGCAAGGGGAATTATCGTCACGACACCCCAGGAAATTTCTCTACTGGACATTCGAAAGTCCATCACCTTCTGCAGGCAGGTAAACATGCCGGTTGTCGGGATCCTGGAAAACATGAGTGGACTGAGCTGTCCCCACTGCGGCGAGAGGATCGATTTGTTTTCCTCCGGTGGGGGTGAGCGAACTGCGGTGGAGATGGGAGTTCCCTTTCTCGGCAAGATTCCGATTCGTCCGGAGATCGTTGCCTCTACAGATGAGGGACAGCCCTACGTTCTCAGAGATGGAAAAGCAAAAGAGGATTTTAAAATCATATTGGACATATTGGTTCAAGGAGGGAAAGAGGAATGAAAATTGCCATGCCCATTCACGGCGGCAAGCTTTCACAGCACTTCGGACACAGCGAACAATTTTCGCTGATCGATGTAGAGGATCAATCGATTCGCAGCCGCGAGGATCTTACGCCTCCGCCCCACGAGCCGGGACTACTGCCGCGCTGGCTCAAAGAAAAGGGTGTGACTCTCGTAATCGCCGGCGGTATGGGTCAGCGGGCTCAGGCGATCTTCGAGCAGGCGGGGATCGAGGTGATCTGCGGCGCTCCAAGCCAGGAGCCTGACGAGGTGATCAACAGCTATCTCAAGGGGACTCTGGAGACGGGGGATAACGCCTGCGATCACTAGGCGTCGCCTGCCGTCGGCTTAGGAGTTGTTCACCGTCGGTTACGCTCTAACCACTTTTCGGCATAATCGACGCACAGACGCTGCGGAAACAGCTGGGCCTTGGTATAACCGATTCTGCCCTTTCGAATCTGGTCCTTGCACTCCCGTTTGAAATCTTTGCCCAGACGGTCGAAGTCATTGCTGTGGTAGTTGATATCCCTGAAGCGTTTCCAGCGGCGGTGCCCTCCCAAATTCACCGGTGCTCCGGAGTTTACGATTCGTCTGCCGTGATACCGGGCTCTGTTCTCACCAAGATGCATCGATGTGTTGCAGTCGTGTTCGACCCCGACCAGGAGAACCCAACCGTCCAGCTCGTAGATACGGGCCAGAGGCGAGTGTTCACCCAGACTGAACTCAAGACTGTGATCCTGAACCACCTTCAGGCAGTTCTCTCCCCAGGCGGCAAATGACACTTGAGGATGGGCGCTGCGCACCACCGAGTTCTGTTTGCGAAAGCATTCCGCCACGGTACCCATGCCTCGGGTCGCAGTAAGTTCCGGGTCGTAGGCCGGCATGGTTCGGCGAATCGTTTCCCACCAAGGTTTTGGCACGGGAGGATTCTCCCACAGCGAGGGATCCGATAGATCTCCCGAGTGGGTAGGCATGACCAGCGTACCGTAGCTGCGAAGCACGGTCTGCACAGCCCGGATCACGGCAACGGGACCGCCGCAGACCCAGCCTATCGCGCTTAAAGAACAATGGAAGATCAGCACCATCCCCGGACGGACACCAAGAGCGCGCAGGTCCCGGATCAGGGACTGCACCGTAACGGGTCCTTTCGTAGAGAGGGCGATCGCCTGTTCTTCTTTGGTCATAGGTCTTTACAGATATTCTCGGCTCGGCAGGATAAAAAAACCGGCAGGAAAACAATTCCTGCCGGTTCCCATGATTTCTTGTTGATCGCCGCTATTGGCTCAAGGTTATTCTGCCGCTCACCGTTTTCACTTTAAAGGATACAGAACCGTCTCCCACCGTCCCCTCCAACTTGTTTCTCCTCTGCTCGCTGATCTGAACGGGGAAATCACAGGAGATCGAGCCGCTGATCGACTGCAGTTTCAAGGCAGCATCCAATCCGGAAAAAACCTCCAAATCGACGCTACCGGAAACCGTACCGATTTCCACTGAACCGCTCGGATCCAGGCTGAGGATCTGCCCCTGCACTCTGCCTGATGTAGAACTGATGTCCAGCTTCCTTCCTCCTTCGGAGACGAATTCTATCGATCCGCTGATGGATTTTGCCCGCAGGTTGGCGGACCGCCCGGTTTCGATTCGTCCCGACACGGTTTCCAGAATCTGATCCACCCCGGAACCTATATCGCTCAGTTCGATTCTTCCAGAGATATTGTTGGCCCGGATTTCTTTGACGGAGGAGGGGATTTTCAGGTCAAAGGACACAGAGCCGAAAGGCGAGCCGGGGATTTTGCGGTAGACGGGGCGAATGCTCAGCAGGTTGCCCTGCGGCTCGATTTCGATCTCAAACTCCTCGAGGTACTTCGAGGAGCGGGCTTGCTTGATGTAGTGGACCTGCACGTAATCCTGGCTCCAGCCTTCGACAAGGATCGGTCCCGCGATATTCCTGATTTCCAGCTTGCTGAAGGTGCCCTCTACCGCTTCGGTGACTTCCTGGCTTTCCCAGCCGGCGCCTATGGAGAAACTCCGTCTCTCTCTGCTGAAGGCTCGATAGTTATCCC
>JAGLQP010000124.1 GCA_023136785.1 Spirochaetales bacterium | reverse complement strand
AAGTACAGGAACACGGACAAGTCGGCGGACAGGGCGGAATGGGTTGAGAGGTAGAGGTAGATGGCTTGCAGGTTGTCCACCACCTTGATCTCATTCAGGGCCGAACCCCCGGTAGGCCAGCGCCGTGATTGGCTGATGGGCAGAACTTCGAACTTTCCGCCATACTGCTCCCGGGTAAAGCTGGGCAGGGTATGATCTGCGGGAAAGGACAGGAATGTGGGGATGGCCGCCCAATCCTCGTACTGATTGTCGATCTGGAAACGAAAGAACCCTCGTTCTGCGGGGCTTTGGGCAACGGCGGGCTCCTGCACCCCGGTGACCTCCTGAACCGAAGCTACCGCTGAAGGGGAAATCGGAGGATAGGCAGCGATCCGCCCCCTGCCAGCCCGGGCAACGATGAAGCTCGGCTCGCTGAATATCTGGTAGGTCCGCTCATCCAGGCCGCCGCCGACCTGAAGGCCGATCACCCGGACCGGGAACTCCCTCTCCCCGGGCATCACGAAAAAGCCCACCAGCAGATGCCTTCCCTCGGACAAATTTTCAAAACGAAGGGTTTGCCCGGAAGCGAGCTCGGTAAAGCCGGCGAAATCGTCCTCCGCGGCGGGAACCTCGGCGAAGTAATCATAGACCACGTTTTGAAAAATGCTGGCCGAGGCGTCAAAGGCGGTCAGCTCCGGTGGATCCAGCACGTAGTGGAAGACCGCATTTTCGGCATTCGTTATCACCACCGTATTGGCCTGGCCCATGGCAAGAGCTGCCGTGCCCATGATCAGAATCACACTCAAAATAAGCCGTTTCATCGTACTCTCCAGAGGAATCTATTTTGATCTTCGGAGCCCGAGCTCATTACGTCCAATAGAAAAGCTCTATTTCTTGCGAATCGCCAGGATGGTGAGGTCGTCGTACTGCTCGTCCTCCTTGAGACCGCCATAGGTCACGACAGGTTCTTCTTCCTCGCTCTGTATGGGTGCCTGGAAATAGCGATCGAACTGCTTGAAGTGCTTTTTCAGGAAGGCGTCGATGTTCTTGTCCACAGACACCCGGTCTTCCAAAGTCGCTTTGGGATCCGGGTAGATACGGAACACCTTTTCCACAGACACCATGGCCAGGACCGCTTCCTCCACCGTACCGGCACACTCGGCAAAATCGAAGACCAGGTCCTCCTCGGGGATCGGGTTGTGGAACTTGAGCAGCCGGAATACCTGACGATTGAACACGGCGTTGATGATGTCGTAGATGCGGATGATCCCCAGCTCCTCGTTGTCGCTGCCCTTGAGGTGAGTTCCTCCGTGCTCCTCGTTTTCCGCAAGGCCCGGTTCGTCGCAGGTGATGGGCTGGAAGCGTTCGTCGCGGAAGGAGCGCTTGGCCTCTTCGATCCCGTCTGTAAACATAAACACGGTGTCCCCGCCCTGCAGCTGCTGGGTCACCATCTTGAAGCCCGCCTGCATTTCCACCAGATCGGATGGAAAGACTCCGGCGGCAGGGGCGTCGGGGAGCTTGTGCTCGACCATTTTCCCCGGGGCGGTCCGGTAGATGTGGAGGTTGATATCCCCGGCGTTGACGAAGTAGCTCTTGCCGGTCTCCGCGTTGATGATGGCCAGGGTCAGGGCGGCGAAGCGGCCCTTGAACCCCCGTTCCTCGAGCATGTCGTTGATCAGGTAGGCGAGTTGGTCGATCTTGAGGCCCGGTTCTTTCGGTGTCCAGTTTCTGAAAAATGTGGAGAAAATCGTGGCCACCTCCACCATGATCAGAGCCGCGGGCACGCCCTTGCCGGCCACGTCACACTTGATCACGGCGTAGTACTTGTCGGTCAGCTTGATGTAGTCGAAGTAGTCTCCCGAGACCCCCTTGGCCCCTTCGTAGAAGCCGAAGATCTCGATGGTCTCGTCCTGCTCGCCTCCTGTGGTACCTTTTTTTTCTCCCTGGGCATCGACGGCGAGGGGGATAAACATCCTCTGCACCTCTTTTCCGACGGTAAGGTCCTTGGCGGCCATGGCCGCCTTGACCAGGGCCTGGGTCATCTGATTGACCGTGGTGGCCAGGGTGCCGATCTCGTCCCTGGAGCTCACGTCGATCACATGCCCCCGCAGCTCCTCCTTGTCCTCAGTATCCCGGATCACCGCCACACCGGAGGCCAGTTTCTTTATCGGGTTGATGGTAATCGAGGCCATGATGATGGCTCCCAGCAATCCCAGGCCGGCGGCGATCAGGGCGATGATTCCGGTACGGATAATCAGGTTGCGCGTGGAGGTCGCCAGCTCGACCCGGATTCTTTCGGTGGAGACGTTCATCCGCACGGCACCCCGGAAGTAGATCTCCTCCCCCGGCACCCGGTATACGATGGGGCGGTAGAAGGTGTAGAAGGGAAGCAACTTTTCCGGATCGAACTCCGGAAAGCTTCCCGTGCCTGAGCCGATCTGTCGCAGTTCACTGAGAATCTGGGAGTCCAGTTCGCTGATCTCCTGAGAGATCTCGCCCAGCTCCGCTTGAGCCCGCGGATCCGTTGCCGCCCGTCGGGCCAGCTCCCGGGCCTGAACGGACAGCCTGTTCACCTCCGCCGCCAATTCCGCCACTCGCGCTTGCGCGGCGGTGTTCACATCCTCCACCAACCGGTCGATCACCGCGCTCAGATCGTCCTGCATACGTACCGACCCCACCGACTCCTGATCGAAGGCGCCGGAGCGAAGTTTCGTATCGATCTGTTCGTCATTGGTGGCCCAGACGTAGTCGAAGTTCTGTGAATCGCTGATTCCCACACCGGTGATGGTCAGGTACTGAGCCTCATCCATCGAACCGATCTGATCGGGCAGCAGTCCCAGCTCGATCCTATCCTGAATCTGCAGGCTGTTCTCTGCGCTGGAGGACACACTGCCGATCAGGACATCGACCCTCTGACGCAAGCCCTCGGTTAAATTCTCGCTCTGGCGGCTGATCATGAAAACTCCCAGAGGGATGGACACCATGAGCACGGTGATCAGCACCAGGATCATGATAAGCATGGTGAACTTCAGCCGCAGACCGACTCCCCTTCTCTCCAATTCTTTCATTCTCTCTTCCTTCCTGTAAATCGATACCTCTCCCCGAATGACCGCCATCACCTCGGTGTTCAGCAGTCTGTTCTCCTGGGCAATCCCGGCGAGCTTACCAACCGAGACCAGAAAAAGTACGGCCAGAAAGGCCACGACCAGCCACACCACCAGGTTGTCGGAGCTCAAGCCATAGGCAATCCGGCGAACGCTCCGCCAGGGCCGGGTGTAGGCAAAGGAGAAATCCCCGAATTTCACGGTTCCGGGGCTCTCGATGCTCAGTGTGGGGGCGGTAAACACGCTCCCTCGGGTCGGATGCACCACCCCGACCCGGTACAGCCCTTCCTCGATGTCCACTACGGTCAGCCCGCGGATCAGCCGATCACTGACCACATTGAACAAGCCTTGAGCGCGGGGAAAGGAGTAGTCGTAGGGCGGCTGGCCATCCTGATCGAGAATCACCTGGTTGATCAGCCCGCCCACCGAGAATCCGCGCCCTCCGATACTGAGGGACAACATCCCGAGAGGGTCCGCCTGAGTGTTCACGTAACTGATGTAGGTTACCGGGATGTAATATTTTAATCTGAGCAGCACCGTAGCCGGATCGCTGATGTTTCCGGCCTCGTCCACAGACGCCACGGAAAATGCCCAGAGACCGTCGTCCAGGTTGTTGTAGGTGGGCGTTTCCGAAGCCGTGGTCAGAGGCCTTGGGGCAAGCCGGGGCTCGACGGTCGGATCCTCCTGATCGGCGGAACCGAGGAAAACAAGCGAGTATGAATACCCGCTGAGATCCTCAAGTGTAGGCGGCGGCTGCCAGGGTACGGCAAAGGTATTGGAGGAGACAAATCCCTCCTCATCCCGTTGAAGCGGCACAATCTTGGGTGTCTCCGGCGGCAGGGTGTCCCTGAGAAAAGTGATCGACGCCGGTCGGGACCAGTTGCCGGCATAATCCTGAACCGCGAGGTGGAAGTACCAGCTTCCGTCGCGATCGGCGGTCAGCTGGACAGAGGTAGTATCTGCGAGCAGGCGCAGCTCCTGTTCCAGCGGCTCATCCCCGTCTTGAGTCCACAGGTAGCCGACTCCGGCGATACCTGAAGGATCTGCGGGAAGGGTCCACAGGATCTGCACGCTGTCCTGCCGGGAGGGTTGCCGCGGGTCAAAGTTCAGGGGGCTTGCCGTCGCAGGATTGACCGTCTGATCCGGTTCGAGAAACATGATTCTCGAGGCATCGCCCACCCTGTTCTCCCAAAACACGTAGAGCTGCTGGCTCAGATCGATCGGATAGGCGAAGTAGGACGAGCCGTTGATATCGCTCAAATCCGTCTCCTGCCACAGAGCGCCTCGTTTCTCAGCGAAAAAGATGTGGTTCTCCCCACGACGGCTGTCGAACCAGAACAGCAGGATCTTGTCACGCAGGCGCATGATTCTGGGAAAGCGGGCGGCACCCTCACCGGCTGTGACCGCCTCGGCCTCACCCACGACCGTACCGTCGGTACGGATTTCGGCGAAAAAAACTTGCGGGACCCCCGCCCCCCGCTGGCGCTCCCAGGCGACGGCAATGTTCCCGTTCCCCGTGCTGATGAAGGGCCGCTGATTCGAGTAGGCGTCCTGGTCGAACTCCTCGCCGCTTAAGCTTTCCGCCAGCGAGAGCCGGCTCGGGGCTCCCCACGTGTAGCCCCCGTCGCTGCTCGATACCAGATACAGCTGATAGTTCCTCTCCGCCCCCGTGGCGCTGGGCCAGGCCTGAAATACCACATATTCCCGTCTGTTCAGCGAGGCGTGGGCCGGCAGGAAATTGATCGGCAGCTGGTCCCCCGCTACGAGCGGTTCGAAGGGGCTCCAGCTTCTTCCGTTCTCACTGACGCTGTAGTAGATGAACAGGGAATTGCCCCTCTCCCGGGTGACAAAGAGCAGGATATTGCCGTCGTCGGTCAAAGAGATGTTGGGCGCCAGGCTGGCCGTACCCGCCTCGATCGTGGAGAGCAGGATGAAGGTACGCCCCTCGTCGGAGGAACGGTACAGAGCGGTCTCGTTGTCTCCGGCGGCCACGGCGAGATAGATCGTACCGCTGCGATCGATGGCGGTCGAGTACAGCTGAACCTCCCGATCCTCATACGCTATGGGTCCGATGAAGCGGTTGTTCCGTCTCCAGTTACGTGTATCCCGAGTGGTTTGAATCGATAGGTAGACCTGCCCACCCCCCTCGGGATTGGGCTCTATCACCTGCCAGCCAACCGCGACCAGACCGCCTCCGGATACGGCGGTGGGAAACCGAGCCCCTTCGGGAACCAACTCTCGGGGGGTTTCCCAGAAAAAACTCTGCGCGCCCCCAGGCAGACAAACCACAACGAGGAAGAGGAGCCAAAGCAGGAAAATCTTCGGTACTGTCCGTGTGGAGATATTCACCTCACCTACCCCGTCTTTGCCCGGACCCGCTTCGCCAGATCCAGGATCTCCTGGTTCCGTTGATTGCTCGATTTCCTGAGGAGTTGTTCGATGATGGCAAGGGCCTCGAAGTACCGGCCGGCCAGGTACTTGGCCTCGGCCTCCCGCAGCAGGCGTTGATCGTCACTGGACAGCACATCTTCTCGCTCTCCACCGGTAGCGATCAAAAGTTGATCTTTCAAAGCCACGGCGTCCCGGTTATCCGGATTCAGACGGAGTGCCTCGTTCAACTGATCCAGGGCGACCGGATACAGGTCCCGCAGATTTCTGCCCCGAATGGACTTCGCCTGGAGGTACAAATCGCGGGACTCGGCGATCTTAGCCGGATCCGGCGGGGGAATGCGAAACCCGAGGGTGATTTCGATATTGCGAATCGCCGTCTGCAGTCCCGGATACTGAGGTTGAAGCTGCTCGATGTCTTTAAAAACGGCATAGGCTTCCTGAGGGCTGTCGTTTCTTCGGGCAAGCGCATCGTTGTACAGCTCGGTGATCCTGCGCCGGAAAACATCGGGATCACTGATCTGCAGGATCCGTAAGGTGAGCACTCGGGCCAGGGCATTGTAGGGGAAGGGCACGAGGATCTTGGCGATACGCTCCTCTGCCCGTCGGAGCAGACGCAGGGCAACTCCTGTTTCCCCCTGTTCAACGGCTTTCCTGCCGGCCTGAAAATC
>JAGLQP010000123.1 GCA_023136785.1 Spirochaetales bacterium | reverse complement strand
TCCCCGCCCACTGCCGCCCGGCGCCTTTGGTGCACCGCGGGAATCCAGATCTGCTGCAACCGGGGGAGCATCGAGCACGGGCTGGAAGTGACCTTCTGTGAGTTCATCCAGGCGGGAGACAGCCAGGGGACGGCGCAGCAGGCTCTTGGGGCTCATCAGCACGAGGGGTTTGCGGAAATCCCGTTTCATCTGCCGGCGCAGCAGGTGGAAGTACTGGCTCGGAGTGGTCAGGTTGCAGACCTCCATATTCTCTTCGGCGCAGAGCTGCAGAAAGCGCTCGAGGTGGGCGCTGGAGTGCTCCGGCCCCTGCCCTTCGTAGCCGTGGGGCAGGAGCAGCACCAGAGCGCTGGAGCGCTGCCATTTGGTTTCCGCTGCGGCGAGAAACGTGTCGATGATCACCTGGGCTCCGTTGGAGAAATCGCCAAACTGGGCCTCCCAGATCACGAGGGTTCGGGGCGAGTTCAGGGAGAAGCCGTACTCAAATCCCAGGATGGAGTACTCCGACAGGGGACTGTCGTAGGCGAAGAAGCGAGCCTGGTTGTCGGCCAGATGGTTCAGAGGCACGTAGGGAAGGGCCTCGCCGCTCTCCGTGTCCCACCAGGCGGAGTGGCGCTGGCTGAAGGTGCCCCGCTCGCAGTCCTGCCCGCTAAGCCGTACGGGAATGCCTTCCTGCAGGAGCGTTCCCAAAGACAGTGCCTCGGCGAAGGTCCAGTCCATCGCACCTTCCTGTTCGAGGCGCTGCTTCTTGTCTGCCAGGATGCGCTTCAGCTTGGCATGGATGTTGAATCCCTCGGGTACGTGGGTCAGAGTATCGGCGATCCGCAGTAGGGTCTTCCTGTTCACTCCCGTTGACACCGGTGCTTGAGTGTAGCGGCCGTGCAGACCCTGCCATTCGTCCCCCTGGAAGGGTTTGAGCGTCGGTTCGGGGGGATTCTCCCGGGCCGTTTTCAGGGCCCGACGCAGCCCGGCGGCGTATTCTTTGCGCAGGGCCTTCTGCTCTTCTACGCTCATCACTCCCCGATCTGCGCAAACCGCAGCATACTTGCTGGTGACCCCCGGATGCTTTCGAATCAGCTTGTACATCCGGGGATTGGTGAATGAGGGTTCGTCCCCCTCGTTGTGGCCGTGCCGCCTGTAGCAGATGATATCTACGATTACGTCCTGGGACATCTTCTGGCGGAAACGCAGGGCCAGACCCATGGCGTAGACCACGGCTTCCGGATCGTCGCCGTTGACGTGAAACACGGGAACCGAGGTCATCTTGGCCACATCCGTGGGAAAGAAGGTGGAGCGGGAGTCCCGGCTGGAGGTGGTAAATCCGATCTGGTTGTTGATGATCACGTGGATCGTGCCGCCGGTGTGGTAGCCCCTCAGCTGGGAGAGGTTGAAAACTTCAGCCACCACTCCCTGTCCGCTGAACGCGGCGTCGCCGTGCAGGATCACCGGCAGAACCCGTTTGGTGGCTTTCATGAAGCTGCCCCAACGGGGCTGACTCTGCACCGCCCGGGTCTTTCCCTCCACCACCCCATCGACACTCTCCAGGTGGCTGGGATTGGAAACCAGGGTTACGTGGACTGAAGTGCCGTCTTCATGGCCATGGTCCATGGAGTAGCCGAGATGGTACTTCACGTCCCCGCTTCCCCCGTACTGCCCCGGCTTGTGGTTGTCCTCGAATAGGGTGAAGATCTCCTCCGCGGGCATATTCAGGATCTGGTTGAGGATGGTGACCCGCCCCCGGTGGGCCGTCCCGATCACGATCTCGTCGATCCCCGACCCGCTGGCCGTGTTGACCAGGGAGTGCAGGGCCGGTACAACCACCTCCGCCCCTTCGAGGGAGAAACGCTTCTGGCCGATGAAGGTCTTGTGCAGGAACTGCTCGAACTCTTCGGCCCTGATCAGATCCCCGAGGATGCTCCTCTGCCCGGCCGCGGAAAAATCGGGCTTGTTGCGGCAGGACTCCATATTGGACAGGAGCCAGTTGCGGATCGGCTTGTTCTGGATATGGAGAAACTCGACTCCGAAGGTCGAGCAGTAGGTCTCCTGGAAGGCCTGCAGGATCTCCCGCAGGGGCGCCTTGGACGGTTTCATAGCGCGGCCGGCGGAGAACTCCCGATCCAGGTCCTCCTCGGTCAGCCCAAAGGCGTCGATGGAGAGCTGCTCGTAGGCGCCTTTAGCTCGGGGGTAGAGGTAGTTCCGACTCGGCTCGTGCTTGGGGCGCAGGGGATTGAGGTAGGCGTAGAAGTAGCCCACGTCCCGGTAGGCCCAGAGCAGGCTGTCCAAGCGGCTCTGTTTGGAGCCTCCGTACCGGTCCTCGGTGGCAGCCGGAACCAGCCCCGGTGCGCCATCTTGGGCGATGCGGTGTTTACGATGGGGAGTGCCCAGATCGAGGGACCCCCGTTGCTCGAAATCGCGGAAAAAGACCTGCCAGCCGCTGTTTACGGAGGAGGGATCCCGGAGCCAGGCCTCGTAGAGCTCCTCGACGAACTCCAGGCTTGCAAGGTCCAACAGGTTGTGTTCGCTTCCCCTCGCTTCGCTCATCCTTTAGCTCCCGAGTTTCTCCTTCATGAGTTCGGGGATCTGATCCGGCCGATCCGCCACCGGCACACCGGCCTGCTCGAAGGCTTTGACCTTGGCCTCCGCAGTTCCCTTGCCCCCGGATATGATGGCCCCGGCATGTCCCATCCGTTTTCCCGGAGGTGCGGTGCGCCCTGAGATGAAGGCCACCACGGGCTTGTTGATGGAGGATTTGATATACTCGGCGGCCTGTTCTTCATCCTCCCCGCCGATCTCACCGATGATTACCACCCCGCCAGTCTCCGGATCCTTTTCGAACATCTCGAGCAGGTCGATATATCCGCTGCCGATCACAGGGTCGCCGCCGATCCCGATGCAGGTGGACTGACCAAAACCTTTGAGGGTGAGGTTGTACACCACCTCGTAGGTCAGGGTCCCGCTGCGGGAGATCACTCCAATGTCACCCGGTTTGTGGATATTTCCGGGCATGATTCCGACCTTGCTCTTCCCCGGGTTGATCAATCCCGGACAGTTGGGTCCGATCAGCCGGGCCCCTATTTCGCGTACATAATGATAGTTGCCCAGCATCTCCAGCACCGGGATTCCCTCGGTGATGCAGACCACCAGGCCGATGCCGCCGTCAGCGGCTTCCCGCAGGGCGGCGGTGGCAAAGCGGGCCGGCACGAAGATCAGCGAGCAGTCGGCGCCGGTTTCCTTTACTCCCTCGGCAACGGAGTCGAACACGGGAAGTCCGTGAACCTCCTGTCCCCCCTTCCCGGGAGTGACGCCGCCCACGACCTTGGTTCCGTACTCCAGCATCGAGGCGGCGTGGAAGGAACCGTCCCGGCCGGTGATTCCCTGGACCAGGACTTTTGTGCTTTCATCGATCAGGATTCCCATGGTTTCTATACCCCCGCCTTCGCTTGCTGTAGTATCTTTTTCACAGCCTCGGTCATTTCGGAAGCCGCCTCCAGACCAGCCTGCTCCAGCAGGGCTCTTCCCTCCTTCTCGTTGGTGCCGATCAGACGGATCACCAACGGCACGGGCAGATCGATCTGATCCCGGGCGATGAGGATGCCCTTGGCGATGTCGTCGCAGCGGGTGATGCCGCCGAAGATGTTGATCAGAATGGCCTTGAGGTTCTTGTTGCGGGTAAGGATCTTCAGGGCCGTCAACACCTTCTGAGGGCTGGAGCTCCCGCCCACATCGAGGAAGTTGGCCGGCTGACCTCCGAACAGCTTGATCAGGTCCATGGTGGCCATGGCCAGACCCGCACCGTTGACGATGCAGCCGATATCCCCCTCCAGGCTGACGAAGCTCAAGCCCGCCTCCTTGGCCTCGATCTCCTCCCGGCTGTACTCCTCGGCGGTGCGCAGGGCTTCCACCTCGGCATGCTTGTGAAGGCCGTTGTCGTCGAAGTTGATCTTGGCATCCGCGGCGATCAGGGTCGATTCGTCGATCTGAGCGTAGGGATTGATCTCCACAAGAGAGCAGTCCTTCTCTACTAGAAGGCGGTACAGATTGAGGAGCGCTTCAACGGCCTGGTCCAGCAGCGCCTCCGGGAAGGCGGCGCTTAAAGTTTTCCGCAGAGCCTTCTCATCCGGTCCCTGAAGAGGATCGATATAATCCTTTAGTATCTTCTCCGGTTCTTTCACGGCCAACTCTTCGATGTCCACACCTCCCGAAGCACTGACGATGCAGACCGCCTTTTTATTACTGCGGTCCACCGTAACGCCGAGGTAGTACTCTTTCCGGATATCGACGGCCTTGGCCACCAGCAGCGCCTCCACGGGAATGTCCTTGATGGTCAGCTTGAGAATCCTGTCGGCGGCCTCCCGAGCCTCCTCCAGGGAGTGAACCAGCTTGACTCCCCCGGCCTTGCCGCGGCCGCCGACCAGAACCTGAGCCTTGATCACAACGGGAAGACCGATCTCTTTGGCAATTCGAGCGGCTTCCTCGGCGCTGCGGGCGACCTTTCCCGGCGGTACCGGCACACCGTAGGATGCCAGCAGCTCCCGAGCCTGGTACTCATGGATCTTCATGCCTCTGCCTCCCCCTGTTCCTTTGCTTTGGTAATCCTGCGCTTGGTGAGATTGATGTTCTTGGTGATCTTGATCCCTCTGGGGCAGACCCGGGTGCACTGGAAATGATTCTCGCAGGCCCAGACACCGTCCGGGTGGTCGAGAACATCGAGACGTTCTGCAAAACCCCGATCCCGGCTGTCGAAGACAAAACGGGCCGCCTGGGCGATCGCCGCCGGGCCGATAAAACCGGTGTTCTTGCCGTCCAGGATCGGACAGGCGGAGTAGCAGAAGGCGCAGAGGATGCACTTGGTCGGATCGTCGAACACCGCTCGTTCCTCCGGGCTCTGGACCCACTCCTTCTCCTCAACCGTTTCCTCGTTGATCAGAAAGGGCTTGACCTTTCGCCAGCGGGCAAAGAACTCATCCTGCTGCACCATCAGGTCCCTCAAGCGGGGCAGGTGCTTCAGCGGCTCAACCTTGACCACGGCACCGTCAGAGTCGGCCACATCCTTGACCAGAGTCTTGCAGGCCAAACGTTCCTGTCCGTTGATGATCATGCCGTCGGATCCGCACACCCCGTGGGCGCAGCTCTTTCGGAAGGTCAGAGTTCCGTCGATGAAGTTCTTCACCTGCATCAAGGCATCAAGCACCCGATCGGTGGGCTCGACCTCGAGGCGATAGTCTCTGAAGTAGGGTGTACTGTCGGCATCCGGGTTGTACCGCTGTATCTGTAAGGTAATCTTCACCTGCAAACTCCTCCGCTCTCAGTATACCCGCGGCTTCGGTTCCCAGCGGGATACATCCACCGGCCGGTAGTCGATGCGCACCTCGTCGCCCTCGAGCCAGGCCAGGGTGTGCTTCAGCCAGTTCTCATCGTCCCGCTCGGGATAGTCTTCCCGGGCATGGGCTCCGCGGCTCTCCTTACGGTTGCCCGCGCCGGCCGCTGTTACCAGGGCCAGGTCGAGGAGGTTCTGCAGCTCGAAGATCTCGAGCAGATCCGTGTTGTATCGCTTCGAGCTGTCCTGGGCACGGACCTCACGGTAGCGATCCCGGAGCTTCTGCAGCTCGGAAACCGCCTTCTGTATATCTTCCCCTTTTCTGTAGATCCCCACCTTTTCCATCATCAGGTCTTTCATCTCTTGCCGGATCCTGCCGCCGTGAGGACCTCTACTGCCGTCGGTCAGGGTTTCTATCATGGAGCGGGCCGGTCCTTCCGGTTCCTTGCCGACGGGAAGGAGATCCACAGCCTTGACGTAACGGGCGATGTCCTGCCCGGCCCGGCGGCCGTAGACCACCAGGTCCACCAGGCTGTTGGTGCCGAGCCGGTTGGCTCCGTGCACGCTGACGCAGGCGCACTCCCCGGCGGCGTATAAACCTTCGATCAGGGCACCGCTGCCGTCGGCCAACACCCTGCCCTCGTTGTCCGTAGGGATCCCGCCCATTGCGTAGTGGGCCGTAGGCTGTACCGGGATCGGAGCGTCCGCCGGGTCCAGGCCCAGGTAGGTGCGGCAAAAATCGGCGATGTCGGGGAGCTTGGCTTCGATCACCTCCTTGCCCAGGTGGGTGGCATCGAGATGCACGTAGTCGTCGATCCTGCGGTCTCCCCGGATCCCGTCGCC
>JAGLQP010000122.1 GCA_023136785.1 Spirochaetales bacterium | reverse complement strand
CGATCCTCCTGTTCGCCCTGTCGCTCCTCCTCTGCTGTCTAGCTTCGCCGGTGTGGCCGCAGGGCCCTCCCCCGTGGGCGATGGGAGCCAGCCGGGCCGAGGATCTGGTGGTCAAGCTGGTGACCATCGGACCGGCGGATCCCATCTATACGTGGTGGGGCCACTCCGCCCTGATTGTCGAGGACATTCGATTCAATATCTCCCGCTTCTACAACTACGGCCTTTTTTCGTTTGATCAGGAAAACTTTATTCTGAATTTCGTCATGGGCAGACTCTGGTTTCAGGTCGGTGCCAGCGACGCTGAAAGAGAGCTGGCCTACTACCGGTATCTCGGTCGCTCCATCCGCATCCAGACCTTAAACCTGCTGCCCCAAAAGCGGCTGGAGATGGCGCAATTTCTGGAGAACAACATTCTCCCGCAGAACCGTACCTATCTATACGACCACTACGACGACAACTGTGCCACCCGGGTGCGGGACCTCATCGACGCTACGGTAGACGGCCAGCTCTCCAAAGCGGCGGCTGCTCCGGGCAGGATGACCCTGCGACAGCACACGCACCGCTTAACGGCCCACAGCTTTCTCATGGACTGGCTGCTCATGTTTCTCATGTCCGATGTGATCGATCATCCTGTCACTCGTTGGCAGGAGATGTTCCTGCCCAGCGAGTTGGAGAGAAATGTGGCCGCTCTGCGCTACCGGGATGACAGGGGTGTGGAGAAAGATCTGGTCAGTGAGACCGACATCTACTACCAGGGACAGGAGCAACGGATCATCTCAGAGGATGTCCCCGGCAGCTGGCCCTGGGCTCTGTTTCTGGGCCTGATTCTGGCTGCGGCGGCGATCCTGTTGGGGTACAGGGCGAGACTGGGGGGAAAACGAGCTTGGACTCTGTATGGGATCTACAGCTCTGTTTTGGGCATTGTCCTTGGTTTTCCCGGAACCGCGCTTTTCTTCATGAGTACCTTCACCGATCATACTGTAACCTACGCGAATGAAAACCTCTTTTTGGCCAATCCTCTCACATTGCTGGCCGTCCCCTTTGGTCTGATTGCCGCGGTCAGCGGAGGAAAACGCGGGCGGCGCTTGCTGCAGCTGCTCTGGTTCACCCTGGCCGGTCTGGCCGCAGCATATTTGCTGTTGAAACTTCTACCCGCTTTGGATCAGCGCAATGGGTTGGCCCTGGCCACGGTACTGCCCGTACTGTTCGGTTTTGCCGGCGCCGCCGGACTCTCGTGGAAGAGGGGCGGATCTTCTACGTGTCCAGCCAGCTCTTCCAGATTTCCGGCTGAAGGCCGACGCTGACCTCTTTGCCGAAGCGTATGATCGGTGTTTTCAGGAGGGAAGGATTCTTCAAGACCTCCTCGAGAGGGTCATAAATCATATAGGCCAGACCCGCCTTGGAATAGCTTTGAGAATCTTTGTCCAGCAGCGCCTCCGGATCCAGTTTTCGGCAGATGTTCTGAAGCTCTCCTTCGCTAAGAGCTCGCTCGTTCAGATCGACGAAATAGGTCTGAATCCCCCGCTCGCGGAAGAATCGGTCCGCTTTACGGGTATCCTGGCATTTCTTGGTGCCGATGATCTGAATCGTCGGGGGCATTAGTTGAGGAATCTACCGCTCGGAGACGGGTGGTTCGTCCTTGTAGGTTTCCTTGATCTTGACGAAGTCATCCAGACCCTCGAGGAAGACTTTTACCAGTTTTGGATCGAATTGATGCCCCTTCTCCTCTTTGAAGAGCTTGACGATACGATCCAGCTCCCAGGCGGGTTTGTAGACCCGTTCGTTGCCGAGGGCGTCGAAAACATCCGACATGGCGGTGATCCGTCCGTAGATGTGGATGTCCTCGCCCTTCTTTCCGTTCGGATATCCTTCCCCGTTCCACTTCTCGTGATGCTCGTTGGCGATGATCGCAGCGGATTTGAGAAGCCTGCGATCGGAGTGTTTGAGCATTTCGTAGCCCAGGGAGGCGTGGGATTGCATGATTTCCCACTCCTCAGGAGTCAGCTTGCCCGGCTTGAGCAAGATCGAATCGGGGATGGCGATTTTGCCGATATCGTGCATAGGGGCGGACAGTTTGACAAGCTCCGCCTCCTCTTCGTTCATACCGTACTTGACGGCAAACAGCCGAGAGAACTCCGCCACCCGCTTTACATGGTAGCCGGTCTCCTTGGAGCGCATTTCTCCAGTCTCTGCCAGGGTGAAGATGATCTCCCGCTGGGTAGCCTCGATCTCCTCCTGGAGTATGGCGGCATCGAGGGCCTTGCCCGTGTAAGTGGCGGCAAGCAACAGATGTTCCAGATCCTGTTCGCTGAACTTCTCCGGTTCCGGCATCTTGTTGATCGCCTGGAACACGCCGATGATCTTTCCCTCGCCGTCGTTGATGGGAAGGCTCAGGATATTGCGGGTGTGATAGCCGGTTTTCTTGTCGACGTCCTTGTCGAAGCGATCGTCGCTGTAGGGATCATTGATGATGAGAGAATCACCGGTCATGGCCACACAACCGGCGATCCCGGCGGTAACGGGAATAATAATCCGATCCATACCGTGGGCAACCTTGCTCCACAGCTCTTTGGTTTTTCGGTTGAGCAGCCATACGGTGCAGCGGTCGGCGCTGATCAGGTCCCGGCCCATGTCGGCCAGGAGAATCAAAAGCTGGTCGATGTCCCGTTCATCTGCGATGCGGCCGACGTAATCAAAGATCGTCCGCAACAGCTCATCGGGGGATGCTATCAGGGGTTTGGTTTTCGGATTTTTGGCCATACCTTATCGCAGAACTATAAATCCTAAAGAACAAGATTTCAAGGCTCTACTATGGATTATCGGTTTGCGGCTTGGAGTAGTTGAAAAGTATCGTGGTTCCTACACGGCTACGGCTTTGGCGTTTGCCAGAAGATACTCTTCCGCTTCTACGGACCAGAGGCCTTTGTGGGCGGCGACGATCTCTGCCAAATTGGCGAACAGGGGATCCTGGGCCCCTCTTTGCTTGAACTCATCGATCGCTGTCAGCTCCATCTCGATATTGGTATAGATCAACTTCTTGCCGCCGGGAATTTTCGGAAGATTCAGCGTCGTTTCGACCACCGCATTCAGGCCCCCGATGTGGGTCACCATCATGGCCGGATTCACCTTTCCAGCCGACATGAGCGCCAGGGCTTCGATCATGTCATCCGTGTTTCCGCCGCTCGTGCCGACCACGTGGGTGCCGCTGTAGTGGATGTTGTAGAAGTTCACTCGAGCGGCGAAAGCGGCATCGGTAGGGCCGGCGAAGAAGTTCAGACATCCGTTCCTTCCCAAGATCTGGTCGCCCGTTTCCAGCACCGGTGTGACCGGTGCGAAGACGAATACATCGTCGAACCCTTGGCCGCCGCTGAGCTCGATAAGATGTCCGGGTACGTCCTCGATCTCTCGGGTATTGCTGAAGATCAGGGTAACTCCCTCTTCGGCGACCTTCCCGGGTGGGAAGAAGGTCGCAGCCCGAGACAGTCGCTTGTCGTCGATATCCGTCACCACAACGAGGCTCGGTTTCCGACCGACGTGCAGCGCGTAGTCCAGGGCGCCCAAACCCATAGGTCCGGCGGCGGCCAACAGGGCCAGAGATCCCCCCTCGCGTATTCCCATCTCGTGGGCGTAGGATCCCTGTTCATTGTGAAAGGAGGCGTGAAAGGCTCCGATGATGCAGGACACGGGTTCCGATAGGGAGGCTGGAAAGTAGCCCTGCCCGCTGAAGGGCAGCAGACAATTCATCTCCATAACCTCGTTTGGGATTATGATGTAGGTGGCATCCCCCCCGATGTAGCGGTAGGAGTAGCCCGGAGCATCCAGGCTTCCTTTGTAGTTCAGTGCCGGCTGGATCGAGAACTTCATGTCCGCCTTGAATTTATCCCGCCATTTCGTACCCACCTCGACGAGTCTGCCGGACATCTCGTGGCCTACGATAGTAGGGTTTTTGTCGATGTCATTGGGGACACGCTTGTGATCCGCTCCCTGCTTGGCCGCTTTATAGCTGGACATGCAGATGGAATCCGAGATCAGCTGGGCTAGAATCTCGTCCTCTTTGATCGGAGGAAGCTCAAACTCCTCGAGGCGCAGGTCTTCTTTTCCATACAATCGCACAGCCAATGTCTTCATCCTTGTTCTCCGTTTCTACTTCAGCATGATCTGCCCACCGGTCACCGGCAGAGCCTGTCCGGTTTCGTAGGTCTGACTTACAATATACAGAAGGGCGCGAGCTACGTCTTCGATGCGGCAACCTCGCTTCATCGGTACTTTGCTCTCGTAGTAGCGCCGTACCTCTTCGATGCTCCGCGCACCGGGAATCTTTCCCGCACGCAGGTACTGGACGAATAAACCGCGTTTCGGGTCGGACCACAACGGTCCGTCCAGATAGTTGCCCGGACAGATCGCGTTCACCTTGATGTTGAACCGTACCAGCTCCAGGGCGAAGCTTTGGGTCAGCCCGATCCCGCCGAACTTGCTGCCGGCATAGGCAAAGTTCTTGTTGCTGCCGCTTAGCCCGGATTTCGAATTGATCTGCACGATGTCCATGAAATAACGCTTGCGGAAGCGATGCTGGATCTTCATCGTCTGGGAGGCATACTTGCAGCAGAGGAAGAAGCCGGTGTAGTTGACCCGGCTGACGAACTCGAAGCTATCCAAGTCCAGTTCCTCCAGGCTACCCGCCTTGATGACTCCGGCGTTGCTGACCAGCAGGTCCAAACCGCCGTAGTTCAACACGGTTTCCCTGATCATCTCGCCAACGGAAATTTCGTCGGTCACGTCCACTGACTGGGCGAAGCAGCGACCGTGGCCGTACTGTTGCTGTAACTCGCGGGCACGCTCGTCGGCCAGAGACGCATTCAGATCGGCGATCACCACATTGGCTCCCTCTTGAAGCAGGGATTCGGCGACACCTGAGCCAAAGCCTTGAGCCGCGCCGGTGACCAGAGCGATTCTCTCCGTAACGGGACCGGAGTCTGTCGACCTAGGATGTGCCGACATAGAGTGTGCCGACATAGAGTGTGCCAACCCGTTGCTCACCCGCTTGCGGAAAGCCTCGACTTCCCAGTTCTTGATAAACTCGACCTGGTCCGGGGGAAGGGACCGGAGGCCCCCAAAGGATCGACTGTACACGGCGACCTTGACCGCATCGAGGAATACCGCAAGGGCGATGTCGGATTTTCTCTTTGAATTCCCCCAGGCAAATACCCCCAGCTTTTCCACGCACACAATGATCGGGGCAAAGCCGTTTCTGCGGCGGTACTCCCCGATAGCTTCGTCTATCCGCCGGTATTGTTGTTCAAGGCGTTCCTGCGCCGGGATGAACAGCGGTGCGTGATTACAGTACACGATGTGATCCGGTGTGATGGAGGTCGACAAGTTGTTGAATGCTGCCTTGCTCTTCAAGAAGGAAGAGACGGTGGGACTGGCGTGAAAGGTAAGGATCGACCCCCCATGATCACCCATCAGCAGTATACGGATCGCCGGGGCCAGCTGAGCGGCCCGTCGGCGATCGGCCTCCATGGCGGTGAAGTCGGGGATCTCTTCGATGTGCTTCCTGATTATCCGGAGTACCGAATCCGTCTTGGAGCGAATATCCTCGAAGCTTTCCCCGGATACACACAGTCCATGGTTTTGGAACAGGAGAACCTCCGGATCCCGGTTGTGCTTCTCCCGGTAGTCTAGGACCGCTCTTCTGGTCGCGACGGCCAGAATGTAGCCTGGATTTACCGTGGGGATCCACAACACCTCGTCGGCAAACAACTCGCGAGCCGCCCGCCCGCCGTCCTTGCTACAGGTTAAGGCATTGATCAGAGGCGGATGGGTGTGAACCACGTAGGGTTTCTCGAACAGGTCGTGGAGCAGCGTCTCCACGCTGGGACGCTTCGCCTCCTCACCGTGTTCCCGCGCTGCCAGCAGATCTTCCAGGACCTGGGCTTCCCGCTGTGTTGGGTCCTCCGGGTACTTTTTGTCCCATATACCTGCCAGCATGTCCCGGCTCAGGCAGACAAATCCCTCTCCGTCGATACGCGCCAACTCCACACCGGACGCTTTGATATACAGGTGCTTCTCTGTTTTGTGAGAGGTGTTTCCTCCCCCGGCCAGGATATACTCGGGATCCGAGCCGTAGTGATGGGAGACAGATAGGAGGACTTTCAGATTTTTCTTGTTCATCTTTTTCGCTCCGATTGGGAATCCCAATTAAGGCTGTCCCGCAACCATGTTTGAT
>JAGLQP010000121.1 GCA_023136785.1 Spirochaetales bacterium | reverse complement strand
CCGAATGGGAAGACCATCCCTCTCCGAGTAGGCGTACATGTTGAGATAGGGAGCGTACTCTTCGGCCCCCTGGACAGCCCTCGCCCGGTCGGGAAACAGACGAATCCTCCAGGTGGGAACCTCCACCAGCTCCTTGGTTCTCTCCAACCGGATCAGGTAGGTGTTCTGGATCTGGGACTCCTGTTGAATGGGAAGGATTTGTCCGGTCCGGACAGGGCCGCCCTCCTCGCCCCAAACAACCAGGCCGTAGCCGATCGTCCTGGCGCAGGAACTCAAAGCTGCGGCGGTGCAAACAACGAGCAGGAAGAAAAAGATTTTTGGTCTCATGAGTCGGCGAATAGGATAAACGGAAAGGGAAGCTTACGTCAATCTTCCTCGGCATCGATTACGATAAGCACTCGACCCTGACGAAGCATACTTTGATTGGCCTCCCGCACCAGGAGCCTCCGAACGGCTTCGGAGGGGAGCAGCAGATCCGTTGAATTGATGCCGAACACGCCTCTGGCCACCGTACGAAGAGGTACCGCGCCGATGCGCTCGAGAAAGGCGCTGTCTTCCTCAGAATCGGTGTAGGCCGCCATGCCCCACTTCTCGAGGTAGGCGGGATCGCACATCTCCACCGAAAGAAGCAGATTCATATCTTCGTCGTACAGCCTGGGAAAGACGGCCGGCCGAACCGCCTCGCGGGCATCCTTGCCGTGGACGGGAAGCTCTCCCTTTGCATAGATGACCAGCCCGGAAAAATTCCGGGTGGGCACGAAGCCCAGCTTCCGCTCCATGGGATAGGGACGGCTGTGGGCGATCAAAGGGACGACGAAGCCTCCTTGCCCGTAAAAGGGAAAGCGGTACTGAACCTGGACCTCCTGCAGATCCCCCCGAATGCGGGAGTAGCGCTTCGAGGCTGAAATTATAGCCGTGTTGCTGAGCGCTTGAAAGAGACTCTGATCCTCCTTGATGCGATCGCCGATCGTCCGGTAGGAATCGAAGGGGATCCCCACGACAGATTCCATGAATAAACCGGGAAGGAGCCGTTCGATCTCCCGCTCTGCTTCAAAACGGCTGCCCGGCTCGAACTGTTTCGGCTCTATGGGGAAACCTACCTCCAGGATCAGGGCACCCCGCTCCCAGTCAACCCGTTCGGATACTCTCATGTCCTCCGCTTGAGCAGACAGGGGTCCTGGGAACGACCAGAGGAGAAGGAAAAGGAAAATGCCGACCCTGTTCACCACGTTTCTCCTTGTTCCACGGGGGAGTCCATGGGTACTTTAAGAGTTTCGCCGGGTTTCAGCAGCGCGTCAAGGCTGCGTCCGTTCACCCAGGCCAGCATCTCCACGGTTGTACCGAAGCCTCTGGAGATGCCCCAGAGCGTGTCTCCAGCCGCAACGGTGTAGCGGGCAGTAAAAGAGTCCGGGTCGGGGAAGCTCAGGATAGGTTCGGCCCTTAGTTCTCGCCCGCTAAACACAGGGATGCGGAGCTGTTTACCGATCCTCAAGTGATGGGGTTCGATCCCCGTATTGGCCTCCATCAGCAGGGCCACACTGAGATCGTAGTACTCGGCCAGCCCGTAAAAGGTGTCACCGGAACGGATGCGGTGAAAGGTGAATCGCAGGAGCTCCTTCTGCGGGTCCGCCAGCACTTCCCGAACCCGCTCGACAGATTCGGCGGGAACCTTGAGCCGGTAGCCGGTGTTAACCGCAGGAGGGGTGATCGGAGTCTGCAGCTCCCCATGGGCCTCCTCCATCAGGGACAGGGACAACCCGACTTCCTCGGCCAGCAGGGCCAGCTCCAGGCTGCGCTTCAGGAGTATCCCCTGAAAGGAAGGAGACTCCTGCCAATCTATATCCAATCCGTAGGCCGCCGGATCGCTGCAGATCGAAACCAGGGCGTAGAACTTGGGCACGTAGGCCGCCGTCTCCGGAGGAAGAAGTCCTTGTTCCCGCAGCCGCCAAAAATCCCGGATGCCGCTGGAGCGAATCGTTCTGGACAGTTTGCCCGCACCACAGTTGTAGGCGGCCAGAGCCAGATCCCAATCTCCGAACATCCCATAGTTTTCTTCTAGTTTCTTCAACGCCCCTTCTGTAGATTCCCAGAAATCCCGGCGTTCATCGACCCATCTGTCCGTCACCAGCCCCAACGGCGCCGCGGTATTGGCCATGATCTGCCACAGCCCGGTGGCACCGGAACGAGACACCGCCCGCACCCGATAGTGGGACTCCAACACCGGTAGATAGATCAGCTCTTGGGGAAGTCCCCTGTGGGCAAGCCGGTCGGATATGAAACGACGGAAGATGCGTCCCCGCACCAGCGCCTGCTCCACAGCTCCGCTTCCGGCCGCCAGGATACGTCGCCGCCACAGGCCCACCGCCGGATCCTCCGGCACGCCCAGCTCGAGCAGGGCGTCGGCGCTTCGGTCGTGCAGTGCCGCCAGGGCCTCCCCTGCCCTTAAGGTTCCGCCTTCACGACGGGCTTGATCCGGCATCGGGGCCCAGGGCTGAAGCCTCTGCCCCGAGGACTCCCCCGGACAGGGCGGAGAAACCGCGAAAAGTATAGAGAGAAGGAGAGGAAGGATTACAGTTTTTCGCCGAAATAGATCCCAGCCCATTCCCATCGTCCGTTGATCTCCGGATCCGGCATGAACTCCACTTTGCGGAAGTAGAGGTACCACGTTGGGATCCGGTACGACCACCGGGTGGTGCGTAAAAACGCCTCCCCGGCGTTGGAATCGATATCCAGTTTATCATCGGTCAGAACCCGGGAAGATTGAAGAAAGGCCCCGATGTCAAAGGCCAGGGAAATGATCTGATCCGCGTCGGCCTGGGCCCAGGACATGGTGAAAAAGTTTACCTTTGCCTTGTAGGTCAACAGACGCCTGGTGTTGCGGGCCTGGACGGATCGTTTGATCTCCGTGACCAGCTGATCGAGATTCTCCACGGTCCATCTCTTGTCGGAATAGTAAAACTCGACCTTCTCCCGGATCTTGCTGTGGACCCGAGCAAATCCGGGAATCTCGGTTTCCGGATACTTGAGAAACTTCTGATAGGCACGAATGGCCTGCTCCCACTCCCCCACCTGTTCATACGCTTCGGCGAGGTAGAAGTAGGTGGCGCCGGGATCGATGTACTCGCTGAATCGTGAGATCAGCTCTTTGTAGTACTCGATCCGGGCATTGGGACCGTCGTCCAACGCGAGCAGTTCCTGGAGGCACTGATAGTGAACCGTGGTCTCGGAGATCAGCAGGTCCGGATAGTTCTTCAAGATTCGCTCGTAGTAATGCACTGCCATGGGCGCCGCCCCCTGGTCTTTGTAGGCGGCGGCCACAATGCCCAGATAGTAGGCGTTGTACGGATCGTTCTGGTTGTTTTCCACATACCCGGTGAGAAACAGGATGAGCTTCTCCAACTCCGCGGCCCCGTGAAGACGGTTGGCGATCTGCTGGATAATGATGAATCGATTCTCACCGACATCCCGATCCCGTTCGAGCAGATCGAACAGGGCGTGCATCTCCCGGTTCTCTTCAAGGCTGCCCACCAGGAAATGGGCGTACTCCTCTTGGCAGGCCAGGAGGGAGAGAGTCACCAGAGCTGCCAATAAAACAAACCGCCCGGCTGCAGCGCACTTTTGTCTAGGAAAGCGTATCATACGGTTTGGCAGTGTAGCACGTACCGAGGAGCCTTGGCAAGAAAGCTCGAACCGTGCTATCACTGATGAGTGCCTCCGCAAGCCTCGTACGCGCCTAGCCGCTGAGAGGATGGGCGATGAAGCTTTAGTGGAAGAGTACAGATTAAGCAGACCGGCGCCGATACAACATATGCAGCGGATATTTACACGTTACAGACCTATGAGAAAAGGTTTCCTCTTCATCGGATCTTTTTTGATGCTGCTTCTGTTCGCCGGGGGCATGCTCTTTCTTCTGGGCGCCCAGGAGAGAAACCCCGAGGAAATGGCAGTCCTGAGCGAGATCGGACAGGCAGACACACTTCCCCTGCTCAATCCGGGTTATTCCACCCCCGGCAAATTCACGATCGAGCAGATCCTGGAAACACCTTCCGGGATCCTCTATGCCACCTCGAAGCAGCGGGGTTTCCTGATATCCTTCGACGACGGGGCGAGTTGGCTGGAGCGCAACAACGGTCTTCCCCGTCGGGTGGTCTACCCATTTAGTGAAGAATCAGGGCGTATCCGTCATCTCACCGCTGTCAACATCGATCCAAACAACGAGGGCAGAGTTGCAGTAACCACCGCCGACCAGCTATATCTTTCAGAGAATTACGGCGGCAGCTGGCAGCAGATCCCGATCGGCAAACCCCTGCGCTCGACCTCCTACCTGACCTCGGTAGCTCTCTCCCCCCGGGACCCGGACACCCTGCTGGTGGGAACATCCTTCAACGGGTTTTTCGAGACCACCGATCGGGGTGCAAGCTGGCAGGACCCCTCCCTCTCCGCCCGTTTTCTCTACCGGGGCGCCGGTTTTTACGAGGAAATCTCCGGTCTGAGCTACCATCCCACCGACTCCGGCGTGATCTTCTTCGCCTGCGGATTCGGCCACGGCGTCTATCGAGGAAGCCCGGATCGAAAAACCTGGACCCGCCTCGAGTTCCCGGGGGACGACCGGGCTGAGGTGATCCACCGCCTGGAGATCCTTCCCGCAGGCGCTTCCTGGACGCTTCAAGTGCAGACCCACAAATCCCGCTGGCTCTACCCTCTGGCGACCGGGAATTGGCGCCTCGCCGGCTCCCAAGATCTAACCGCCGATCCTGTTCCAGATCCCTTTCGACGGGAGCGGATCCGGAAAGCATCGGATCGTTTCGGTATCTACGTGTCTTCCTACCGCGCCCAAGGGGAGGACCTGGACAACCACCTGCAATTCATCAAGGACAACGGGCTGAACTCTCTGGTGGTGGACTGCAAGGACGACTTCGGCTGGATCGCCTACGACACCAACCTGGAGTTTCCCAAAGAGATCGGGGCGGTGAACAAACGCTTCTCCCTCGAGGAGTTAGTAGACAAGGCTCACCGGCAGGACATCTACGTGATCGCCCGCCTGGTGGTGTTCAAAGACCAGCGTCTGTACCGATACAACGACTTCGAGTACGCCGTCTGGAACGGTGTAAGCGGCCAGCCCTGGCGATATCTGGTCAAGGTCGAGGTCCCCCCCGAACCGGAAGAAGAAGAGGAGGATGCGGAGAGCCCGGAAGACGGGGAGGAGGAGGTTCCTCCGGAACCCGTCTACAAGTACGTGCAGAATGAGTACTGGGTCGATCCCTACAACCCCGATGTCTGGAGCTACAACCTGGCCATCGCCGAGGAGCTTCAGGAACGGGGGGTGGACGAGATCCAGTTCGACTACATCCGCTTTCCCTCCGACGGCAGGCTATCCCAGATCCAGTACCGGTACCGCCGGGAGGGGATGACGCCGATCGATGCGCTGGAGTCCTTTCTGACCCGGGTGCGGGAATCGATCCACATCCCGATCAGTACGGACCTGTACGGATTCAACTCCTGGCATCGAATGGGAAACTGGATCGGCCAGAGCATCGAGATTCTGGCGGACTACGTGGACGCAATCTGCCCGATGTTCTATCCCTCCCACTTTCCCCGAGATTTCATGAAGGATGATCCCTACCTGGAGCGGGGCCGCAAGATCTATCAGGAGGGCACCTCCCGGGCGGCCTTCATGGTGGGGAAACGCAGCATCATCAGGCCCTATGTCCAGGCCTTCCTGATCGGCGCGGAGCTGGCCATGGGCCCGGCGGAATACTCCCTCTACCTGACCAACCAGATCGAGGGCACACTGGCTGCGCCCTCCTCGGGCTTCACCCTCTGGAACGCTTCGAACCGCTACTACATGGTCACCGAGCCGCTGACCTCCTACATACCCGGTACCCCTTCCGAATAATTCCAAACTTCTCCTTTTTCTCAGAAAATGGTACAGTCCAATACAATCGTTAGAGGGAGTGGGACATGAAGATTGCCTTGAATGGGACACAGAGGGTGTATTTGCTAGTATCCGCGGTCCTTCTGACCGCGATACTGTTGGTTGCCGGCTGCGCCGGAGCTCCGGAGGAGGTCGAAGAGCTTCCCACGGGTCCGGATCCGCTCCTGCTGGAGAATGCCCGCGGGTTGATCGAGCGGGGCGCCCCCGAGCACCTGCGGGAGGCGGCTGAGCTGCTTCAGAGACCGGCGGACACTTTTCCGGAAGCCGGGGAACTGGCCGCCTTTGCCTTGGCCCTGTTTGACCTTCTCTACCCGGAGCT
>JAGLQP010000120.1 GCA_023136785.1 Spirochaetales bacterium | reverse complement strand
AGCTCACCGTCATACACCAGGTCGGTGATCCTGCCGAAATGGCTGAGATCAATCGGGACCCACCGCTGCTGTGAGATGAGCAGAGGAGAAGATAGAAGCAGCAACAGAAAGCAAACGATTCGTCGTTTCAATCTGAACCTTCCACAAATAAATTATTGATCGAGACATAGGGCGCTTTGAGGATTTCGGAGAATGGTTCCTGGCGCTTCTTCTCCTCCAGCTGGGACTCGCCTTTGTGGACCGTTTCCATGGGGACTTTCAAGACCCCAACCTCATCCTCCTTCAGGCCCAGTACGGTAAACAACACCGCATCCTCTTCCCGTTTGCTGAAAAGGATGCGCACCTCCTTGTCGCCGGAGTAGTCCTCCATGATCTTGCTCAGCAGGAAGTACTTCACGATCTCCACCACCCGGTCATCGAGATTGTGCCGTTTGATCAGGAATTTCTCCACCAGCTCCTCATATCCGATCGCGACCCGATTCGCCTCGCGAAGGCTGTAGGACAGGGCACCCCTGAAATACATACCCCGATCCAACTCGGGAACGAAAAAGATACTGTTCTCGGCCTGGGGATCGTCAATAAAAACGGGGAACTCCGGTTTCAGCACCTTACCACAATTCGGACAGCGGATATTGAGGAACTCCCCACTGATGATCGCCTGCTCCACCTCGGGTTCTTTACCCAGGTCGATCGAAAGGGGAATATCTGCATCGAAACTGTGCTCGCAGAAACAGACGATTCGGCGCTTCATCCCTCACCTCCCCATGAAAAAAAGGATGTCGCTGAAGGTGACCGCCACCGCGATCAGAATGATGAAGGAGAAGCTGATCATTTGTATACGGGCAATCACTTTCGGCTGTAGGGGTTTTCTCCGTAGGATTTCTAAAGTAAACACGAGAATCTGCCCGCCATCCAGACCCGGGATGGGCAGGAGATTGATGATGAACAGCACGATGCTCAACAGGCAGAGGAAGCGAAAGTAAGACACTATCCCTTCGGCGAAACCTATGCTGAAACCGCTGGTGGCTACCGAACCGACATAGTAGGTGATGCGCAGGGGTCCGGCAACGGCGTTTCTCAAGTTGACCCCCTGAAACAACAGGCCGATCCCCTTCACCGTGATTAGGAAGGTATCCCAGCTCTCCTCGATGCCCTTACGCAGTGCTCCAATCGGTCCGACCCGTTGAGAGGGATAAACATCCACGGCAAAATTCAGACCCAGCTTGGCGATTCCCTGCTCGTCATAATCCAGAACAAGAGTCGTATTTATTTCGGTCCCGTCTCTTCGATAGCGGATCTCCAGCGTTTCCGGTCTGTCCCCCAGCTGCTGATATAAATCTATGGTATGGCGAACAGGCTGACCTCCGGCTGCAACGATGAGATCTCCCCGCTGCAGACCAGCCAAGGCTGCCGAGCCGCCCGAGTCGACTTTGTCCGCGATGGGATTTCTCCAGGCATAGACACCGATCCTGCCCGCTCCCGTATCGAGGTCCAGTTGGGGTGTCAGGGCTATCTGAAGCTGCCTGTCCTCCCGCAGAATTGTCAGCACAAGCTGCTCGTTCGGGGCGGTGGCCACAGTTTTCAGGAGGTCCTGGAAATGATTCACCGGCTGGGCATCGATGGCGATGATTCTGTCGCCGCTCTTCAGGCCGGCCTGGGTGGCAGGAGGCAGCTCGGAAAAACCGTCCAAACTGTAATCCGACACCAAGACGATCCGGTTTCCATCCGTATGCACATCGAAGCCGGTCCACCAAATCAAGGCAAGGACGAGAACCGCGAACAGCACGTTCGCCATCGGTCCGGCGGCGGAGGTCACGACCCGCTTCCACGGACGGGCTGCGAAGAAGGAGCCGTCCTCCCGCTGCTCCTGCAAGCTGTACGGATCTTCTCCCTTCATCCTGCAATAGCCGCCGAAGGGGAGCATGGAAATGCGGTAATTCGTGCCTTTGTAGTCAAAACCGACGATCTTCTTTCCCCAACCCAGGGAAAAGACTTCGACTCCGATCCCTAACCGCTTGGCCGCGATGAAGTGCCCAAGCTCGTGCACGAACACCATGATACCGAAACCAACGACTCCGAAAATTATTGTTACTATCACTTCAAGCAATCCTTTTCATCTTTTTTAAAATTTCCACGGTTCTCCGTCTCGCCTCCTGATCGACCTGAAGTATCTCCTCGATCCTACTCGTCGAACCACTCCAATCGTCCTGCAGGGTGTCCTCTACCAGCGAAGAAATCTCCAAAAACGAGATCCCTCGGCTCAGGAACTGTTCCACCGCCACCTCATTGGCGGCGTTGTAGGCGATTGCGTATCCTCCCGAGCGCTCGACAGCCTCGTAGGCCAGGGAGAGCAACCTATACTTCCGTGGATCCACCGGCTCGAAGCTCAAACTCTTGCCCGTTAGCTCGAAGGGTTCAATGCAGGATCGCTGCAATCGAGGATAGGTCAGCGCGTCCTGAATCGACAGGCGCATATCCGGCCGACTGATCTGGGCGTAGAGGAAACCATCCGTTGTACGAACCAGGGAGTGAACATAGCTCTGCGGATGGATCAACACCTTGATCGCTGAAACAGGGAAGTCGAAAAGGTAGTGAGCTTCGATGACTTCTAGCCCTTTGTTGGCCATCGTGGCCGAATCCACGGTTATTTTTGCCCCCATATTCCAGTTGGGGTGTGTTACTGCATCCTCGAGTCGTACATGCTTCAACTGTTCGTAGGAGAGATCTCGGAATGCTCCCCCGGAAGCTGTGAGAATGATCTCTTGCACCTCCTCCTTCTTGCGGTTGTGTAAGAGCGTATAAACCGCATGGTGCTCCGAGTCAACAGGCAGCAGTTCAACTCCGATTCGACGAGCCAGGTCCGAAACCAGGGTACCGGCCATCACAATGGTCTCTTTGTTCGCCAGGGCCAGGTTTTTCCCCGTCTCCAGGCTTTTCACCGAGGGAAGCAGTCCTTTGGAGCCGGATATCCCATTGACCACCAGGTCGGCCTCGGTTTCGGCTATCATCTCGAGCAGCCCTTCCTCTCCCCGATACAACCGTACCTGCCCCAGTTCCGACAGACTTCGTTCAGCCTCTCGGTCGAGGGTTCCGGCAACGGCAACTGCCCGAGGGGAGAACTCCCGCACTTGTCCAGCGAGACTCCGAACATTGCTGCGGCAGCCTAGCGCTACAACATCGAAATCCGGCTCAAGTGCTTCAACTACCTTGAGAGTGTTTTTTCCTATCGAGCCTGTGCTTCCCAGCACAATAACTTTTTTTCTGTTCAACCCTCGCCGCCTATTTTTCAAATTTACCGCGAAATGAGCAGAAAGACAAAGTAGAACATCGGAGCGGTGAAAAGCCAGGAGTCGATGGAATCGAGGATCCCTCCCCGACCGGGAATGATCTCCCCTGAATCCTTGACTTCCGCCGAACGTTTTAGAGCCGACTCCACCAGGTCCCCCGCAATTGTGAAAACTCCCATGGCAGCTCCGAACAAAGCGGTAATCGGGTAACGAAAGGGCAGCAGCTGGGGAAACAGGGCTTTGAATAAAACTGCGATCCCTACGGATGATAGGACCCCGGCCGCAAATCCGAGGGCGGATTTGTTCGGACTAATGGGATAGTTCAACTTGGTGCCCCGGCCAACGAACATACCGACCAGGTAGGCCATAATATCGTTGGCGAAGTTGATGCTGAAAAAGAAGAACAATACCAGGCTGGCGTTCTCCAGTGCGCTGAGCCGAACGATGAAGGATAGGAACAGAGCCGGATAGATCAGCACCAACAGAGAGGTCGAGATCCTCTGAAGCAGAGGAGCCAGGTCCTGCGGACCCCGCACCCAAAGGGAGCGCAGCAGTACCAGGACCACCAACCCGGTCGGAACGGCTAAAGACCACCGGGGGGAAACAACCCCTATCACCTCCAGATAGGTAATCGCGGGGATCAATGCGGCTAAAGGGAAAAGGAAGGCAAAGGTCGGGATCCCCCGTTTTACGAGCAGTTTCTCCACTTCCCTGGCTCCAACACCGGAGATCAGGACCGCGCCGATGTTCAGAACCAGGTGATTGTAGTGAGGAAGGATGAAAATCAACAGGAAAAAGAGAGGAAGGGCAACAACAACGGTTGCCGTTCTCACCAAGAAGGAACTGCCGCTCATGATAATGGATACTGTAGTTACCGCATCCCCGCGGTTACGTAACCCGATCCTATTGATGAGTGCTCCGACGATTTCTGAGCGCCATAGCGGCGTTCCCGACCTCCGTACAATTGGAGTGCCTCAGCCAAGTCTGTCTCATCCCAATCGGGCCACATCTTTGAGCTGAAGTACAGCTCGGAATAGGCCATTTGCCAGATCAGAAAATTGCTGATACGGCATTCTTCCCCTGTACGAATGATCAGGTCGGGGTCGGGAATCTCCGGGTGATCAAGATGGGATCGAATATCTTCCTCGGAGATGTCGCCGTTTTTCCCTTCTTCCAGAGTACGGTTGACGGCACGCAGGATCTCGTCCCTACCGCCGTAATCGATTGCTAGATTCAAGGTCATCCTGTCGAAGTGAGCGGTTTCCCGGGTGACTCTTTCGAGCTCCTGTGCAACGTCCTTGGGCAGCCGACTGATATTTCCAGAGCTGACCACACGGATCTCGTTGTCTTGGTAGAACTTGAACTCCCTACGGAGATGGCTTTTTATAAGAAACATGAGGTAGGAGACTTCTTTGCTGGTGCGTTTCCAGTTCTCAGTAGAGAAGGTGAACAGTGTGATATAGCGCAGGCCGGCTTTCAAAGCGGCGCGAACAATTCTCTTGGCAGCCTTCACACCCTCGAGGTGCCCCCGAGTGCGGGCTTTTCCCTGGCGTTGAGCCCACCTTCCGTTTCCGTCCATGATGATGCCCACGTGCTGCGGAAGGGGGGAAAAGGTTTCCCTAGTCATCAGATTTCCATTATTTCCTTCTCTTTGGCCTCCACGATCGCGTTCACCTCTTCGATATACTTGTCGGTAAGTTTTTGAACATCCTCCTGTCCGCGCTTGGATTGATCTTCACTGATTTCAGAAGCCTTTTGGAGGTTCTTGAGCTCATCATTTCCGTCCCGGCGAATGTTGCGAACAGCGATTCTGCTCTTCTCCGCTATGTTTCGGGCGACCTTGGCCAGCTCCTTGCGCCGTTCCTCAGTCAAAGGAGGAATGTTTATTCGGATAACTTTCCCGTCGTTGTTGGGATTCACGGAAAGTTCTGATTTCTGGATAGCCTTTTCTATTCCCGATAAAACGGAGCGATCCCAGGGCTGAATGACGACCAGACGAGCCTCGGGCACCGAGATGGTCGCCACCTGATTCAGGGGAACCTTCTGGTCGTAGTATTCCACCCTGATGTTCTCAAACAGTACGGCGGATGCCCTGCCCGTACGGATCGTTTTAAACTCATCCTCCAGAGCCTTCACCGCTTTTTTCATCTTCTCTTCGGTTTCCTTGTGTACTCTTTCCATCTGGACTACTCCTTCAAACAAAAACTGTGAACCTCCACTCAGGTGTGCCGAAACACAGGTTCACCGCCTGATTTCCTACTCGATCTCTTCCCCTACTTTGTAGTATAAGTACTCGCCGATCTCGACTGTACCGCCGATCTCTTTGCTCAAAGTTTCAAGCACCTTGGTGACTTTGAGATTCTGGTCTTTGACGAAAGGCTGGTCAACAAAGCAGATCTCGGCCAGATGCTTGTTCAGTTTTCCCTGGATAATGCCCTTGACGACGTTTTCCGGTTTACCCAGTTTTTCAGCCTGCTTGGTAAAGATCTCCTCTTGCTCCTTCAAGTACTCCCCCGGAACCTTATCCCTGGTGAGGAACAGAGGGGCGAAGGCTGCTGTGTGGAGAGTCAGATCAAAACCCACCTCTTTGACCTTGGCGTTGTCCTTCAGGGAAGAATCGGAGAGCGAAAACTTGACCATGACGCCGATCTTCCCTTCCCCATGGATGTAGTCCATAATCAGATCGTTCGCTCCGGCGTCCAAAACATTGAGACGGCGCAGAGTGATGTTCTCTTTTATTCTACCAACAACGTCCTGCACATGAGAAGTGAAATCTTCCGGTTGGGCAGAACTTCCCTTGGCGACGGCCAGCTCGGCTAAAGTTTCACCGAGGGCAATGAACTCCTTATTCTTGGCTACGAAATCTGTCTCGCAGGTAAGCTCGAGAAGCACGCCTCTGCCGTCACTGATACGGGAAAAGACACGGCCTTCCTTGGTCGCTCTGCCGGCTCGTTTCTGAGCCGCAGCCAGACCGAGTTCTTTCAGTATTTT
>JAGLQP010000012.1 GCA_023136785.1 Spirochaetales bacterium | reverse complement strand
AGCTTCCCGAAAGGGCCCGACCCATACTGCAGGATCTTCGCACCCTGCAAAACCAAGAACCTGACCTGTTTCGGCTGATTTCCGAGCTTCGGCTGATCTCGAAATCAACGGGTGTGCTCGAGATTCTGTTGTATCCGATACAGTATCCTGTACGTCTACGCCTGAGTGCCGGATTGGACCCGGCGGCGATGCGCAATGCTTTGATCATCTTGGATCTGCTGGCCGGGCAGGAAGCGCTGCGGCGGGTAAGAGAGCTCGACATGCGGAGCGGGGAAGTTGTATACAGGATGGAGGAGGGTTGATCTGTTGGCAGGGGAAGATCTGATTGTCGGACTGGATATCGGGACCACCAAAGTCTGTGTAATCATCGGCGGATTCAACGACAGTGGTCAGTTGGAGATTACCGGGGTTGGCACCACACCTTCCCGGGGATTGCGGCGGGGCGTGGTGATCAACATCGAGACCACGGTACGCTCCATTGCCGCGGCCGTGGAGGGTGCAGAGATGATGTCCGGCCGAGAAGTGATTTCCGTATTCACGGGGATTGCCGGGGGCCATATCGAGGGAATCAACTCCCGCGGGGTCGTAGCAGTTACCGGCAGGGGCCGGGAGATCACCCGGGAAGACGTAGATCGAGTGATCGACGCGGCCAAGGCCGTCGTGATCCCCATGGACCGGGAGGTTCTGCACGTAATCCCGCAAGAGTTCGTCGTAGATGACCAGGGGGGAATCAAGAACCCGATTGGCATGGTCGGGGTACGCCTCGAGGCGGAGGTCCATATCATCACAGGGGCTGTGACATCCGCCCAGAACATCGTCAAGTGTGTAAACAGGGCGGGGTTCAAGGTCAATGATATTGTGCTGGAGCCTTTGGCTTCCTCCAAGGCGGTACTCACTCAGGATGAAAAAGAGTTGGGGGTCCTGCTGATCGATCTTGGCGGGGGAACCACGGATGTGCTTCTTCATCTGGAGGGCGCCCCCTACCACACGGAGGTGCTTTCGGTTGGGGGTGACCAGGTCACCAACGATATCTCGATCATGCTCAAGACTCCTCTGGAGGCTGCGGAAAAAATCAAAGTACAAGCGGGCTGCTGTTACGCCCCGTTGGTCCAGGAGGACGAGGAAGTTCATATCCCGGGCGTGGGAGGACGACCTCCCAGAACGATCATGCGCAGCGAGCTGGTCGAGATCGTTCAACCGAGGATGGCTGAGATCCTCGGGATGATTCGAGAACAGATCGATAGAAAAGGGTATCTCAACATCCTGGGCGGCGGGGTGGTAGTGACCGGCGGTGGATCCCTGTTGACAGGAACCGCGGAACTGGCCACGGAGATCTTCAATCTTCCCGCCAGGACCGGATATCCGGTGAAATTGGGGGGTCTGGTGGAGGAGTACTACAATCCGATGTACGCCACCGGTGTGGGGCTGGTAATGTCCGGTGCGGCCAGGCGCGATGTGGATTACATGGATACCAGCTCCAGTGAAAAGACATTTTCCAGCGTTTGGGATCGGATGAGAAATTGGTTTAAAGAGTTTTTCTAGAACTTTCTATACAAGGCTGCGGTGCGGCCTCAATACCGGAGTTATCTCATGGGAGGGGAACATGAATATAGAATTTGTCGACGAGCTCTCGGGCAACCTCACCGTCATTAAGGTAATTGGCGTTGGCGGCGGCGGCAGCAATGCGGTAAACCGGATGATCTCCACCGGACTGAACAATGTTCAGTTTATCGCTGCTAACACGGACCTGCAGGCATTGCAGATGGCCAAAGCCCAGACGAAATTGGCCCTGGGTACGAAGCTGACCGGCGGCCTCGGGGCAGGGGGCATTCCGGAAATCGGTGAGAAGGCGGCCCTTGAGGACGAGGATAAGTTGCGGGAAACCCTGAGAGCCGCGGATATGGTGTTCATCACCGCCGGTATGGGCGGAGGAACCGGAACGGGAGGCGCGCCCATCGTGGCCCGTATTGCCCGTGAGCTCGGTTCTCTAAGTGTGGCGGTAGTAACCAAACCCTTCGATTTTGAAGGTCGCCGTAAGATGGAGATCGCCGAAGAGGGAATAGCGAGACTCCGAGATGAAGTGGACACCCTGATCGTCATACCCAACCAGTACTTGTTGAAAATCGTTGAACGACGTACCCCAATCCGGGAAGCCTTTCTCATGGCCGACGATGTGCTGCGGCAGGGTGTTCAGGGTATCTCCGACCTGATTACCGAACCGGGAGAGATCAATATAGATTTCGCGGACGTAAAAACAGTTATGAAGGGCAACGGGGATGCATTGATGGGTGTGGGTGTCGGTAACGGGGACAATCGGGCAGTGGATGCGGCGACAAATGCGATCAACAATCCTCTGCTCGAAGATGCCAAGATCGAGGGCGCCCGGGCGATTCTGGTCAGTGTGACCGGCGGCAGCGACCTGTGCTTGAGCGAGTTCGAAGAAGTATTAAAGATCATCACCGCCAGCGCGGACGGGGAAGCCCTGATCATCGCCGGTACGAGTATCAACAGCTCCATGAGCGAACAGATCAAAGTGACGGTGGTAGCCACCGGGTTCAATGGGCGAAGACAGCTTCCTGCAAAAGAACACCCTGAGGACGAACAGAAGGGTGACATCATCTCCTATGATGAGTGGATCAAGATGAGGAAGGGAGTCTCCGCTGCCGCTGCGGGGGTACCGACCGGCAGTCCCGTCGGAGGAAAAGGTCCGGCGGATTTCCTACAAGGCCGCAACTCCAAAGAGGCGGATCTGAACGTCCCGACCGTACTGCGGGAGAAGAAGCTGCTGCAACAGGGGGACAGTTAGGCATCACCCCATGGACAAGAAATTGAAGCTGCTTCAAAGTTACTCGGATACCCTGATCGCCGAGCTGCGTCTTTCACCCTCCACGGTTTCTGTGTACACCCTCGAAGCCCGGCTGTTCCTCGAGTACTGCGCGGAGGAACATCTTGAGCTTCAGAGCACTACCGTAGGGAATCTAATCGAGTATCTGATAAACAGGCAGCTTGAGGGAATCAACCGAAAAACTACCGCTAAAGCGGTGAGCGCCCTGCGTTCTTTCTTTACCTTTTTACTTCGGGAGCAGCTGATAGACAGCAACCCCAGCATCCATCTGGAGCTGCCGCGGATGCCCCGTCAGATTCCGGATGTGTACTCCCAGGAGGAGGTAGAGGCGATCCTTGCGGCCATCGACACAGCTTCCCCTGCCGGAGTTCGGGATCGCTTTCTTTTTGAACTGATATACTCCTGCGGGTTGAGGGTTTCCGAGGCTGTTGCCTTGAGCTTGGATAGGATCTACCCGAAAGAGTCCATGCTCCGCGTTGTGGGAAAGGGATCAAAAGAGCGGCTTGTTCCAATGGGAGAGCAGGCCTTACTGTGGCTGCGGTGCTACCTCGACGAAGCCCGGCCCGTTCTTCTGAAGGGGAAAAAGGAGCGGGCTTTGTTTATCAATCATACCGGTAGAGCGTTGACGCGCAAGGGAATGTGGAAGCGCTTCAAGGAGATTACATCGCGGGCCGGGGTGAGCGGGAAGATCCATACGCTTCGTCACTCCTTTGCCACGCATCTGCTGAAGGGTGGAGCGGATCTCAGGGCCGTGCAAACGCTTCTGGGGCATGTGGATATAGGTACAACTCAGATCTATACCCACGTGGATGAGAGGGAGCTTCACGAGTATCACAGGCGATATCATCCGCGGGGATAGAATCAGAAGAGTGTGTTTCCTACGTTATAGAGTTAGAACAGTGATTGTGTACTTTATGAAACGGATGAGATCTCTACTCTTGGCTCTATTGGTAATCCAGATCTGCATTCTGGCCTCCTGCGCCAGAATCGACAGGGGCGAGGATACCCTGGATCAGCTGATAGAGATGGAGGGCGATATTTACAGGGATCAGGAGGTATCGGCGCAGAGAATCGAGGAAATCGAAGAAGCCATACGGCGCTACCGGAAAGAGGTCGAGCGAACCATTGATGCAACCGGCCAGATGGGAATCTACTACAAGATGCTTGCCATCGAGTACATGCGGGGCGATATGTACGGGGCCGCCTACGACACGCTGAAGCAAGCCATAGACATTCACCCGGAGAATCCCATTCTTTTTTACTACTCCGCGGTCTGCGCGGCCCGGATGAGCAAAGCTCGAGTTCAAGTGGTGGATCGAGAGCGGTGGCTGGAAAGGTCAGTTACCCTGTACCGTCGAGCCATCGATCTGGATCCCGGTTATGCCGACGCCCTTTACGCCCTGAGCGTCCTGTACGTGTTCGAGCTGGAACGCCCCGAAGAGGCGGAGGTTCTTCTGGAGACAATGTTGATTGTCGAGAGCAAAGAGATTGAGGGGCGCTTCCTGCTGGCCGGCGTTTACTACAGGTTGGGCAAGCTGGAGCAAGCCCTTGAACTGTACGAGGAGATCGAGTCTCTCAGCAAGGTAGAGCAAAAGCGGCAGGAAGCCCGGGACAATAAAAAACGAATCGAGGACGAGCTTTATGGCGCCTTGTGAGCAGTTAGCCCTGGCGGTGAACCGTGTACCCTTTCTCCGGCCCCTGGAAAAGTTCCGGGTGATGGATCTGTGCCCAACGGCAAGGGATTTCGCCGGTCTGTCTCGGCGGGACCTGGAGGAGATTCTGAGACGGCGATTCGATGATCCCGGCTGGCCGTCCCAGGCCTACCTGAAGGGAGCCGAGGCGGACCGAAAAGGCTTGACTCGTGGACAGTTCCAATGCACTTTTTACTGGAACAGGGAATTCCCTCCCCAACTGCGGGAGGTGTATGATCCGCCAGTGGTTCTATACTACCGCGGTAATCTGCCCGGCTGGTCTCAACCCCTCGTAGCGATTGTCGGGACTCGGCATCCAACCGGGCAGGCAAGGGAATGTTCCTACGCCCTTGCCTTCGAGCTGGGGACCGCCGGATTGACAACCGTGTCAGGTTTGGCCAGAGGGATCGATGCGGAAGCGCATCGTGGAAGTTCCGATGCCGGAAGTAGGACCATCGCCGTTTTGGGGAACGGGATCGATAGGATCTTTCCCTATTCGAGCAGGGAGGTTGGGCATCGCTTGCTTTCGGCCGGGGGCGTCCTGGTTAGTGAATATCCCCCGGGAGATCCTCCGCTGGCCCGTCACTTTCCGGCTCGAAACCGGATCATCAGCGGCTTGGTCCGAACGGTCGTGGTTGTGCAGGCTCCGCTGCGATCCGGCGCGTTGATTACCGCCGACTACGCTCTCGAGCAGGGACGGGATCTGCTCGTTCATCGGGTCGGCATCTCCGGAGAACGGGGGGCGGGATCGCGGCGACTGGCGGAGCAGGGAGCAGAGATCATCGACGGAGTCGCGGAAATACTTACCGGTTGGGGCTGGTCTGCAGGCACCCACCCTGAGGAAAAAAAGTCTGCAGCATTACCCCGAAGCCTCGAGCCAGGAGGAGAATTGGCACGATTGCTCGAGATGGAGATGGCCGGTTGTGTCGTCTACCGCAGCGGTAGAGCTTTTGAGAGAGAGATAAATGGGAAATAACACCAAAGAGATACTGATCATTGTAGAATCCCCGGCCAAAGCCAGAACCATCGAAAAGTATCTGGGATCAGGATTTACGGTGGAAGCCTCGATGGGTCACCTGGTCGACCTACCGAAATCCAGACTGGCCGTTGATGTAGAGAACAATTTTGAGCCCGAATATATCACGATACGAGGAAAGGCGAAGATCCTGAAAGGACTGCAGAAAGCGGCGGGGAAATCCGTGGAAGTGCTTCTGGCTTCGGACAACGACAGAGAGGGAGAGGCGATCTCCTATCATCTGAAAAACGCCATACAGAGCAAGCAGCCGGAGTTGCCGATCAAGCGAATCATATTCAATGAAATCACACCCCAGGTTATCCGCGAGGCGATAGCCAAGCCGCGGGAGATCGATGCGGCCAAGGTTGATGCTCAAAAAGCTCGACGGATTCTCGACAGATTGGTGGGCTACCACCTCTCTCCTATCTTATGGAAGAAAGTGAAAAACGGGCTTTCCGCTGGACGCGTTCAATCGGTGACCTTAAGGCTCATCTGCGAGCGAGAGCAGGAGATCGAATCCTTCGTTCCTGAGGAGTACTGGAGTCTCGAGGTGGAGCTGCGTAAAGGCAAGAGTGTCTTTCGCGCCCAGCTGGCGGAGTATCTGGGCAAGAAGAGTGATCTCAAGACCCAGAGCGACTGTCTGAATATCGTATCCGAGCTCCACGGCAAGGAGTTTCGGGTCAGTGATGTGAAGGTGACTCAGAAGACACTACGGCCGCGTCCTGCCTACACGACCTCCAAGTGCCAGCAGGAGGCCGCCAACCGATTCGGTTTTACCTCACGGAAAACCATGCAGATCGCTCAGGCTCTGTACGAAGGCATCGATATCGGCTCCGGTCGGGTCGGGCTCATTACCTACATGCGAACCGATTCCACCCGCGTTTCCCCTGTTGCCTTGAAGGAAGTGCGGGAGTATCTTGGCAAGCATTATCCGAAGGAGCTTCCCCAGAAAGCGAATATCTACGTCTCCAGCGGCAAGGTTCAGGATGCCCACGAGGCGATCCGGCCCACCTATGTTGTCAACACCCCCGCCGATGTGAAATCTTCTCTGACGGCGGATCAGTTCAAGCTCTATTCCCTGATTTGGGAACGCTTCGTATCCTCCCAGATGAAGCCCGGTCGCAGCTCTACGGTCAGCGTCGAGATCCAGGCCGGAGAAGCGGCCTTCCGGGCCAGTGCAACCTCCGTGTTCGAACGGGGTTATCAGAAAGTGCTGCGTGTGCTGGCCCCGAAAGAGGCCATGAAGGCCCTGCCGAAGCTCGATGTGGGGGAGGAGCTGGAGGCGCTTCGATTCCATCCGGAGCAGCACTTCACCTCGGGATCGGCTCGATACACCGATGCGACGATCATAAAGGCCCTGGAGGAGAAGGGAATCGGACGTCCCTCTACCTATGCACCGATCATCTCGGTTCTCCTAGACCGCTACTATGTGGTACGGAAGGCTCGGCAGCTCATCGCCACCCAGCTCGGCAGAATCATCAACAACCTGCTCACTGAGAATTTTTCAGAGCTGGTGAACGAGAACTTCACCGCAGAGATGGAGAGGCGTCTCGACGACGTGGAGGGCAGAAACGAGAGTTGGGTGGAAGTGGTGAAGGAGTTCTATCGGGATTTCAAGCCCCAGGTCGATCATGTCATGGAGACTCTGGAGTCGATCAAAGGGGTTCTGGACGAACCGACGGACCTGCTCTGCGAGAAATGCGGTCGACCGATGGTGAAAAAGCTGGGAAGGTACGGCTTCTTCATCGCCTGCACGGGATTCCCGGAGTGCAGGAACACTAAACCGGTGCCTCTTGCCGATTGTCCGCGGCCGGATTGCGACGGAAAAATCGTCGCCCGAAAGCGTCAGAAAGGACGGGGCCGTGAGTTTTACGGCTGCAGCAACTATCCGGATTGTGATTTCGTGACCTATGACAAACCGACCGGATCGAATTGTCCCCGCTGTGGCCAGTTTCTGGTGGAGAAGCAGGACAAGCAGCGGGGCGCCTATAAGGCCTGTATCAATCCGGAGTGCAGCTATTTGCACACTCAGGAGGCGGAGGATAAGAGTGCTTGAGCAGTACCTCCAGTATCTAGGGCATGTGCGCCACCTCTCGGTAAACACTCTGCGGGCCTATCGCCGGGACCTGGAGCTGTACTTCACCTTTCTCGAGAGCCAGAATTGGCAGCCGGAGAGCATCGATGCGGGCAAGGCCCGAGCCTTCGTCGGTTTTCTCTCCAGACGGGGGCTATCCTCCCGCTCCATTAATCGTGTGCTCTCCGCTGTGCGGAGCTACTATCGTTTCCATGACAGAGTTGGAGGCCAAGCGGGCAATCCCTTCTCTTCGGTCAAGTCCCTTAAGGCCGCAGGCAAGCTGCCAACGTTTTTGTTTGAGGAGGAGATCGAGCAGCTCTTTGAAGGTGAACCGGAGGACTTCTGGCAGCTGCGAGACCTGCTCATCGTGGAGTTGCTCTATTCAACGGGGTGTCGGGTCTCGGAGCTGGCTTCCATCGACCTGACAGATCTCGATCTGAAAGAGGCCGCCCTTCGGGTTTTGGGGAAGGGAGGCAAGGAGCGTCTCGTATTCATCGGCGGCAGGGCTCTTCAACGCCTGCGGGAGTATCTGAACCTGCTCAAAGCTAAAGGGTTGAGCAAGGCTGACGGACAGAAGGCACTGCTTATCAACCGGCGGGGGAACAGACTCTCGGTGCGGGGCATCCAACTGACCGTTGATCGGTTCCTCTCACGTTCCGGACTGATCAAACCCGCTTCACCCCACACCTTCAGACACAGTTTCGCCACCCATATTCTAAAAGGTGGGGCGGATATACGGATTGTGCAGGAGCTTCTAGGTCATGCCAGCCTGTCCACGACACAGGTGTATACACATCTGGATATGGAACGACTCCGAAGGGTGTATAGATCTGCCCATCCCCATGCCCGGGTGAAAGGTAAGCAGGACCCTGCTCCGGCACAGAATCATGGCCGCGCTTCAAAGTGCGGGGACAGGCCCCGGGATAGGCTGCCCAAGGCTGGTGATGGAGCGAGCCACATGCAGAAGGAGATGAGATAGTGGAGAAAATACACGCGACCACGATCATGTCCGTTCGAAAAGATGGAAAATTGGTAATGGGCGGGGACGGACAGGTGACCATCGGCAACACGATCATGAAGGCCAAGGCTCGCAAAATCCGTAAGATCTACGACGACAAGATCCTGGTTGGTTTTGCCGGAGCCACCGCAGATGCTTTCACACTCTTCGAACGCTTTGAGGCAAAGATAAAGGAGTACGGCGGCGACCTGCGTCGGGCCGCGGTGGAGCTGGCCAAAGACTGGCGCACCGACAGAGTACTGCGGCGTCTGGAGGCGATGCTTCTGGTTGCAGACCGGCAGCATATGCTGCTCATCTCCGGGACCGGAGATGTGGTCGATCCGGAAGAGGATGTAATCGCCATCGGTTCGGGCGGCAGTTTTGCCTACGCCGCGGCCAGGGCTTTCCTCGAAGGAGCGAGTTTCTCCGCACGCGAAGTGGTGGAGCGATCTCTCCGGATCGCCTCCGAAATTTGTATCTACACGAACTCAGAAATCATTGTCGAGGAATTGGAATGAAGATGGATCTCGATTCGCTTACACCGAAACAGATTGTAGAACAGCTGGATAAATACATCGTAGGACAGAACAAGGCAAAAAAAGCGGTGGCCATCGCTCTGCGCAATCGAACCCGCCGACAGAGGCTTTCCGAAGAGATGCGGGATGAAGTGGCGCCGAAGAACATCATCATGATCGGGCCTACAGGTGTTGGAAAAACCGAGATCGCCCGCCGGCTCAGTCGTCTCTGCAAAGCTCCCTTTGTGAAGGTGGAAGCCACCAAGTACACCGAGGTGGGCTACGTAGGTCGGGATGTGGAGTCCATGATCAGGGACCTGGTTTCCGGGGCTGTTTCCATGGTCAAGACGGAGCTGCAGGAGCAGGTGCGGGAGGAAGCCCAGAGAAGGGCGGAGGAGACTCTGCTCGATCTGTTGCTGCCGGGGGTGGGCAAAGCGCCGGCAGCAGCTCGGGGCGCTATACCGCAGGTGCAGCCGGGACCGGAGCAGCCCGCCCCAGTCTCCAGCACGCGGGAGAAGTTCAGAGAGAAGCTGCGCAGCGGCGAATTAGAAGACAAGACCGTCGAGGTAAACGTCACCAGCAGCCAGTTTCCCGCGATTGAAATCTTTTCAGGTACCGGCCTGGAGGAGATGGACGTGAATATCGGCAACCTGGGAAACATATTCGGGGGCCGGAAAAAGCGGAAGAAGACCACAGTGGCCAGGGCTCGGGATATTCTGTTGGCCGAAGAAATGGACAAACTGATCGACATGGAACGGGTCACCGAACAGGCCGTCAATAGGGTCGAGCAGATGGGGATCGTGTTCATTGACGAGATGGACAAGATCGCCTCCAGGCAGAACGTGAGTGGAGTCGATGTGTCCCGGGAGGGGGTGCAGCGGGACATCCTGCCCATCGTGGAAGGATCCAAGGTGCACACCCGCTACGGTATTGTAGACACCTCCCATATCCTCTTCATCGCCGCAGGAGCTTTCCATATGAGCAAACCTTCGGACCTGATTCCGGAGCTCCAGGGCCGTTTCCCCCTGCGGGTAGAGCTCCAGGCCCTGACCAGCGAAGATTTTGTGAAAATTCTAACCCAGCCCCGCAATGCCCTGATCAAACAGTACGAAGAGCTGCTGCGCACTGAAGGAGTGGAGTTGGTCTTCGATGACCAGGCGATCCGCCGCATAGCTGAAATCGCCAATGAGGTCAATTCCCGGACGGAGAACATCGGGGCCCGAAGGCTTCATACCATTATGGAGTCCCTCCTGGAAGAGGTTTCCTTCAACGCCACCGACATCGAGGGACAGACTGTGAACATTACCGAGAAATATGTGGACGACAGGTTAAAGGATATCGTGGAAGATCAGGATTTGAGCCGCTTCATCCTCTAATCAAGGGCGGTGATAAGGCCGAAACTAAGAGTATGATGTTTCAAGGACGTTTTACAAGAACAATTGATCTGCTTAAGCGGGGTATGGATATTTCCGTCTTGCGGCGAAACGTAATCGCCAACAACATGGCCAATGCGGAAACTCCAAACTTCAAGCGAACGGTTGTGAACTTCGAGTCCGCATTAAAGCGGGCATTGGACTCGGAAAAGGTACGGCCCCCGCGGCAGTTCATCACCGACAGTCGGCATATCCCATTTCATCAACCGATCGACTACAGAACCGTTCGGCCGCGGCTGGTGTTGGACTATTTAACCACGGCAAAGAACAACGGCAACAACGTGGACATAGAGGAGGAGGGTATGCTGGCTCTGAAGAACCAGCTGCTCTATCAAACCATGGCGCAGGCAATCTCAAGCGAATTTACCCGGGTGAACCTGGTGCTTCGCTAGACTCTGGAGCTGCAGCAGGAGAAATAGATGGGCCTATTTACAACGATTAACACGGCGGCTACGGGGCTGACGGCGCAGCGCACACGCCTGGACGTGATTGCCAACAATATCGCCAATGTGAACACCACCCGTACGACCGAGGGTGGACCCTTTCGCCGCAGCCGGGTCATCTTTCGACCCAGGGTTTCTCAAGTTTACTGGCGCAGTCCCTTTCTGCCCAGTTATCTCAAAGAACAGGTCGGCAGAGGAGTTCGGGTGATCAACATAGAGAAGGATTACGACGCCGAAGTGAGATTGGTGTACGATCCGACCCATCCCGATGCCATCCAATCGGGACCGCGCAAGGGCTATGTGGAATACCCAAACGTAAACGTGGTAAATGAGATGGTCGATATGATCTCGGCCTCACGGGCCTACGAAGCCAATGTGGCAATCATGAACGGAAGCAAGAGCATGTTCTTGAAGGCTCTGGAGATCGGGAGGTAATCCATGGATCTACTTTCACCTTTGTCGGCCAAGGGACATGTGCTCGAGCTTCAGACGAGTGATCCCCGGCACATTTCCAGTTCTCACGCGGCGGTGAAGCCCCCGTCAGGTACCAGCCCCGAGGCGGGGTTTGGGAAGCTGTTTTTTGATGCTTTGAACAACGTCAACGATATGCAGCATACAACCATGGACCTTACCGAGGCGATGTTGACGGATCCGAATTCTGTGGACATTCACGATCTCACCGTGGCCATTGCCGAGGCCAATCTGGCATTGTCGATGACCAAAGCGATCATGGACAGGGCGATTCGGGCGTATCAGGAGATCATCAACACACGATGATATTGTGCATCTGACCTAGTAGCAGTTGTACGTTCATATATGGGAGGGGAGAATGAACGAGTGGTTAAGACAACTTCTGAACCAGATAAAAACTCTCTGGGGTAAGTGGAGCCTTACTCAGAAGATCATCCTGTTGTCTATAGTCGGTGTGGCTGTTCTGGCTGTCATCCTGATTGTGGTGTTTAGCTCCGCACCGACCATGGTGACGCTGATCGGGGCGAAGATCACAGACGAAAACAATCTGGCTCGCATCGTAACGGTTCTCGACGAGGAGGGAGTCACCTACAAGGTGAGCCCGGAGAACATGATTTATGTGGAGGACGCGCCCACGGCCCGCAGGATCCGCGCGATTTTAATCCGAGAGGATCTTATCCCTCCGAAGACGGATCCCTGGGCGATCTTCGACGTGGAACGCTGGACTCTTACAGACTTCGAACGGGATGTGAATCTGCAACGGGCAATTACGAGAAATCTTGAACAGCACATCCTCGCTCTGGATGACGTGGATGCGGCCAGTGTGACCCTGGTGGTGCCTAGACATGAGCTCTTCGAAGAGGACCAGAACCCGGTGACCGCCTCTGTAATTATCACCCCCAAACCGGGCTCGGATATCATGGAAAATCGCAAGAAAATTGAAGGGATCGTTGGCATTATAAAGTTCGCCGTAGCCGGTCTTCAGGATGAGAATATCGTGATCACGGATCAGAACGGCCTTCGGCTCAACGATTTCGTCGGTCTGGAAGACGTAGACAGAATCGAGATCGCCCGTCGAGAGATCAGAACGAAGAAGGAGCTGGAACAGCAGTACAAGGCGGAGATCCTCAAGTCGCTGCGGGTGATCTTCAGCTTCGACAGGGTGGAGATCGTCAAGCTGGATATCGACCTGGACATGAGCAAACGGACGGTGAGCACGGAGGAGCACTTCCCCGTGACCATGAAGAAAGACAACCCCCGCACCCCCTTCGACGAAACCGAGGTGACGCCCTCCATAACCCTGTCCAAGGAGGTAACGGAGGAGCACTTCGAGGGCACGGGATTCAATCCGGAGGGTCCTCCGGGCCAGGAGGGGCAAACTCCCCCGGCCTACAAAGATCTCTCCAATCTGGTGGGAAAGTACGATCAGTCCACCCTGATCCAGAACGAAGTGGTCAACAAGAAGAGCACCTACGAAGAGAAGAGCCCGTGGAGCATCGACAGAATCACTACGGGGGTGGCTATTGATGGGGCATGGCTCAGGGTATACAATGAAAATGGTCAGCTGGAGTTGAACCCCGATGGCAGCATCAAGCGGGAGTATACGCCGGTCAGCGACGAAGATTTGAGCAAAGCGGAAGCTCTGATCAAGGATTCCATCGGCTACGACCGCGATCGAGGGGATTCAGTCACCGTAGAGCACATTTCTTTCGACAGGAGCGTTCAATTCGCAGCCGAAGATGAAGAGTTCCGCCTTCAGCGGCAGCTGCGCACCACGATCATCTCGGTCATCATTGGCATCGGGGCGATTATTTTTGCCGCCATCCTGTACCGTTTGATCGCCAAAGAGCTGGAGCGCAGAAGGCGGCTGCGGGAAGAAGAGCTGGCTCGACAGCACCAGGCCATGCGGGAGGCCGCCTTGCGCAGCGCTGAAGAGGAAGGTGCGGAGGTCGAGCTCTCGGTCGAGGAACGAGCTCGGATGGAGATGCAGGAAAATGCAATCAATATGGCTCGGGAGCATCCCGAGGATGTGGCCCAGCTGATCCGAACCTGGCTGTTGGAGGAGTAGGAGATGGCAAAGAAGGAAGCAAGCGCTACCGCCCAGGCGCCACCGCCGCCGGGTAAGAAGACAAGAGCCCACACCGGACCGAAGAAGCAGCTGACGGGCCGCCAGAAGGCAGCTATATTCATCATCAGTCTGGGGCACGAGATCGCCTCGGATATCTTCAAGCATCTGCGGGATGACGAGATCGAGCAGCTTACCTTCGAAATCGCCCGCAACGAATCGATAAATCCGGGGGATCGGGATCAGGTCCTGATGGAGTTCCAGGAGTTGATGATGGCTCAGGACTTCATTTCCACGGGCGGCATCGAATACGCCCGGGAGCTGTTGGAGAAGTCGGTAGGCAGCCAGAAAGCCGTAGATATCATCAACCGCCTGACCAGCTCTCTGCAGGTACGTCCCTTCGACTTCATCCGTAGAACCGATCCGGCTCATCTGCTCAACTTCATCCAGCAGGAGCACCCCCAGACCATTGCCCTGATTCTGGCCTATCTGGAGCCCAATAAAGCTTCGGTCATCCTCGGCGCCCTTCCCAGCGAGGTCCAGTCCGATGTAGCCAGGAGGATTGCCACCATGGACAGAACCTCTCCGGAGATTCTGCGGGAGGTTGAGCGGGTGCTGGAGAAGAAACTCTCTACGCTGTCCTCGGAAGATTACACCGCCGCCGGCGGTGTGGAGAGCATCGTTGAGATTCTCAACCTGGTAGATCGCTCAACGGAAAAGGGGATCATCGAACGGCTCGAAGAGGATGATCCGGAGTTGGCCGAAGACATCAAGAAGCGGATGTTCGTGTTCGAGGACATTGTGCTTCTTGACGACCGGGCGATCCAGAAGGTTCTCCGTGAAGTAGATACCACTGAGTTGGCCAAGGCCCTGAAGGCTGTTGATTCGGAGGTGCAGGACAAGATCTTCCGCAATATGAGTAAGAGAGCAGCAACCCTCCTGAAAGAGGATATGGACTACATGGGACCGATTCGTCTTAAGGATGTGGAGGAAGCTCAGCAGCGGATCGTTTCAATCATCCGTAAGCTCGAAGAGCAGGGGGAAATCGTGGTCGCCCGGGCCGGCGAGGACGAACTGGTAGTTTGAGGCAGGGAGGCCGAAATGCCGG
>JAGLQP010000119.1 GCA_023136785.1 Spirochaetales bacterium | reverse complement strand
TCATCAATAAAGCTTGCGATATTGCCTGAGGGTGGAGGTCCGTGGCAAATACCCTGATCGCCGCAGAACAACTCGTCTAAGCCTGAAACAAGAAATACACGGCAGCGGCGAATCCGGCACCCACCGCCAGGCCGATCAGCACCTCCCCGATCGTGTGACCGACCAACTGGGGCAGTTGTATCCGATCCTCCGGGGGGAGTTTCTCCAACAGCACGGTCAGGATTCGGGAATGGGTCTGCACCGCCCCCCACACCCTCACGATGTCGTAGACGATGATAGAGGAAAACACGAAGACGATCGTGAAAAACTCCGACGAGAATCCCCGGTTCAGACCCACCGAGACGGTCAAGGCGCTGACGAAGGCGGTGTGCCCACTGGGCGTCCCCCCGGTGGAGACGAAGTAATTCAAACGGAGGCGATGTTCCTTCAATGAGTAGAAGACAACCTTGAACATTTGGCAGAGGAGCTGAATGGTTACGGCACAAAGGAGGGAAATGCTGAAGGGGATGGGTCTTGAGCTCTAGGGAACCCTCCGTTTGGTGTAGACCATGGAGATGTAGCTCGACTCAAACCCCTTGACCGCCTTGACCCACCCGAGGAACTTTTCCGCCTCGAGCTTGCTCTGATAAGGACCGATCCGCACGCGATAGTAGGTTTTTCCGCTCAAGGCTCGAGTGGTGATCTTCGAGATGAGTCCCTGATCCTCCAAAGCCTGGGCTACTTCTTGTGCCCGGGAGGGACTGGTGTAGGATCCGGCCTGAATCCAATACTCGGTGACGCTCACCTCCCGAGGGGCGGGTTGGGGAGCAGGTTTTCGGACAGGTCTGGTCACGGGGACGGTCGCGGCCGGTCTGGTTGTCTTGGGCCGGGAAACCACCCGGGGCGCAGGTTCGATGGCTTTTTCCGGTACGGGAATTGCGGTTTTGGTCTCCTCTGCACGGACCGGCGGCTCCCGGGTCGGCGCCTCCTCTCTCTCGCCCACAATAATGACCATCTCCTCCGCTTCCTCCGGCTCCTCCGTCAGCCCGGGCAGCTCGGATTTCCCACGAACATACTCAAAAGCGTCAAACCCCCGAATAGAGGGAGTCTCCTCAGCAGTCACCCGGACGTCCTGCTTGGATACGGGCCGCAGCAGATACAAACCGCCGGCCAGGACCACGACCAGGAATAGGCTTATTGAGAAGATGACCCAGAGAACTCGATTGCGTTCCATATCTATATTGTTTCCTGTCCTTTCTCCCTCAAGATCTTCAAGATCCGGGCATGGAGATGGTCCAGCCCCCGATCGTTGTCTACATAGTAAATATCGACGCCATTTGCATTCAATTTAGAACAGATTCCCCGCTGCGCTCTCATACGACGCAATATTCGAATCAGCTTCGACCCATCCCGCCGGCGGGCACGTTTGACCCGCTGCAACAGAGGGGCGCGGACACAGACAACCGCATGGCAGACCCGCTCCAGACCCATGCGAGACATGACGGCGGCATTGATGACAACACTACCGCTCAGCTTCTCCAGCGTGAGCTCGACCTGTCTCACCATCGGCGGATGGATGATCGACTCCAACACACGCAGCTCCCGGACATCCCGAAATACTCTCTGTCCGAGAGCTCGGCGATCGATGAGTCCTTCCCCGGTGAAGATCTCGCCACCGAAGTGCTGCCGGAGCTTCTCCTTGATTCTGCCGTCGCCGAGAAGCTGGTGACCGACCTTGTCAACATCGATTTCCGTGAAACCCAAAGTTTGCAGGAAGGAAACGATGGCGTTTTTCCCTGAGCAGTACTTACCGGTGAGGCCAAGCACAAAGGAAGCGCTAATGGATGTCCCCCCAGGTCGGTCCGACCTCAAGGCTGACCCGCAGCGGTACGGAGAGCTTCACCGCCTGTTCCATCCTCTGTTTGACCAGATCTTGAGCCTGACTGAGCTCCGCTTCGGGCACTTCGAAGATCAGCTCGTCGTGTACCTGCAGCAGCAACCGGGACTTCATCTTTTTCTCCCCAAGGGCTCGGGTTACGTCAATCATTGCCTGCTTCACGATATCCGCGGCGCTGCCCTGAATCGGAGAGTTCATAGCCACCCTCTCGGCGGCCATCTTCTCGGTACGATTACGGCTGTTGATGCGGCTGATCGGGCGGCGCCGGCCCATGATCGTCTGGACGAATCCCGTCCGCTCGGCTTCCCGGACCGTTTGTTTTATGAACCTGTCTACGCCGGCGTAGCGTTCAAAATAGCGCTGGATGAACTCATCAGCATCCCTACGGGGAATGCGCAGGTCCCGGGCGAGCCGGAATGCGGACATGCCGTAGATCACCCCGAAGTTGATGGTTTTCCCGATACGCCGCTGCTCCGCGGTCACCTCCGGCTCGGGAACTCCGAACAGAACAGCGGCGGTCTGCCTGTGGATGTCCTTGTCCTGATGGAAAGCTTCCTTGAGCATCGGATCTCCTGAAAGATGGGCCAGCACGACCAGCTCGATCTGGGAGTAGTCGGCACTCAAGAAGTGATACCCCGGCTCCGGAACGAAGGCTTTACGGATTCGCCGCCCCGACTCTTCACGGACCGGGATGTTCTGGAGGTTGGGATCCTTGCTGGCCAGCCGGCCGGTGGCGGCTCCGGTCTGGATGTAGTGGGTGTGAAGGCGTCCACTGTCGGGGTTGACCAGCCCGGGCAGAGCATCCACGTAGGTTGATTTAAGCTTGGAGAGCAGCCGGTGATTCAACACCAGTTCAGGGACCTTGTTCCCCGTTCGGGTAAGCTCCATCAGCACGTAGCTGTCCGTTGACTGGCCGGTCTTGGTCTTCTTGACGGGGGGGAGTCCAAGTTCTTCAAAAAGTACCCTCTGCAGCTCTTTTGTAGAACGAACGTTGAAGCTGTGGCCGCAGAGAGAGAAGATCTCCGATTCCAGTTGGGCCAGTTCAACCTCCAGCTCGGGGCTGTAGGAGCGCAGCTCCGATGCATCTAGCCGGATCCCGGCGATCTCCATGTCCGCCAGGATCCCCACCAGAGGCATCTCCAGGTCAGAGAAGATAGACGCAAACCCTTCAGTCTCCAGCTGTGACTGGAAGAGCTGGAAGAGCTGGAAGGTGATATCCGCATCTTCTCCCGAGTAGTCCGTTGCCCGCCTTAGTTCGACATCCGCCAGGATCTTGTCCTTTCCTACCACATCAGAGTAGTGAATGGTCCTGTAGTTCAACAGCTGAAGAGCCAGATTGTCCAGGCTGTAGGAGGAGCGCTCCGAATCGAGCAGCCAGGCGGCCACCATGGTGTCAAAGAAACGGCAGCGGAGCACCAGTCCCTGGCAAGCCATGACCTTGTAGTCGTATTTGATGTTCTGTCCGATTAGAGTCAGGGCAGGATCTTCGAGTATCCTGCGCAGCTGGGTGAGCACCTTCTCGAGATCCAGAACCTCAACACCTGCTGCCTGTACGGGGATGTAGCAGGCTTTGCCCTTGGCCGTGGCCAGAGAAAAGCCCACCGGATGTGCCTGGAGGGGATCCAGACTGTCCGTCTCCGTGTCGAAAGCGAATGTTCCGGCTTTCCGTACCTCCGCGATCCAGGCTTGCAGAGCTTCCGGGGTGCGGACGGTCTCGTACCCTCCCGGTGTGAGCTGAGCCGCGGCAAGCTGCTCCTCGACCTTGCCGCCGAGCTCCTCGACAATACGGTTCATACCCTCTCTGGCAAACAGGGGAATGGCGGCTTCCCGGTTCAGATTCAGGAGTCGCAAATTCTCAAGGCTAGCATCCAGGGGAACGTCTGCACGGAGGGTGACCAGCTCTCTGCTCAAAAATGCGCTGCTCCTTCCATCCTCGAGTTTTTTCTTCACACCGGCGGGTTTCACACCGTCCAGATCCTTGTACACCGTGTCCAGGTCGGAATACTCGGATAGCAGCTTCACTGCGATCTTGTCCCCTACACCGGCTACACCGGGGACGTTGTCGGATTGATCTCCGGCCAGGGCCAGGTAGTCGATTACCTGCTCAGGATAGATGCTCCGGGATGCGAATACCGCTTCTCGATCGAGTACGGAGAAATCTCCGTCACCCTTGGGAGGATGGATCACGTACACGCCGCCGCCAACCAGCTGCAGGAGGTCCTTGTCTCCCGAAAGGATGTAGCACTCCCGCCCCTCCTGGCGGCACTTCTCGGCAAGGGTGGCCATCAGGTCATCCGCCTCGAAGCCGTCCCGGCGCAGGCAGGAGACGCCCAGAGCGGCGAGAATCTCCTCAATTACAAGCACCTGGTCATGGAGGTCCTGCGGCGCCTTCTCCCGATTCGCCTTGTATTCGGGATACTTCTCATGCCTGAAGGTGGGCGTGGCCGAATCCATCACCACGGCGAGATAGGAAGGATCTTTCAATTTGAATAGTTTGAACAGAGAGCCGAAGAAACCGAATACCGCCGATGTGTTCTGTCCTTGGGAATTAATGAGCGGTCGCCGGATTAAGGCGAAGTAGGCACGGTAGATGAGACTGTAGCCGTCGACGAGATATAGAGGTGCATTCATGAACGAATGTTCAGCGGAGATGGTGCTGTTTCCACCTCCTTAGCCGGCGATATTGACTCCCCCGCCCTGAGTGGATCCGGTAGACACACCTGCTTTGTCGGCAACCTCGGCCCAGGCGCCCCTCAGTTCGGTAAGAAGCGTTTTCACTTCTTCTAGAGGTGCCTTGTCCTTGCTGATGTTACCGTCCAGCAGGCGTCGGTTCATGAACACGTACAGACCGAACAGATTTTTCGCGATCTCCCCGCCTCGGTCAAAATCAAGGGATATCATCAACTCGGCAATGATATCCTGAGTCCTGATCAGAGAGTTGCTGATGCTATCGTATTGCCGATGTTCCATGCTCAGATCCTCGAGGGCTTGATTCAAATGCCTGATTGCACCGTCGTAGAGCATCAGAATCAGCTTACCCGGTGTAGCGGTCTTGATCTGCGTTTCTTTGTAGCTCCGTAGAGGATTCATTGTGTTCAAAGCGCCTTTACCCTTTCTTTATCATCGGACGAGCCGACATAAATCCTAATTTATTCCGCGTGCTCAATCAACACAGAAACGGGTACGATATCGTAGCCCCTTTTGATTAATGCGTCGATGAGTACATCCAGTTTATGGAAGAAGTAATCGTCCCTGTCGCCGTCCGGCCTGCCGACAAGGACTGGTACGATCGAACCGGGTTTCTTTTCCTCTACCACTCTTTCAACCAGTTTGCTTGCCGGGAAGTAAATATCCCTGGTCGTTAGACTCATTTCCCAGGTCACCCAATCCAAGGGATCCACATCCCTACCCACATAGATGTAGTTCATCTCCCTGGAAGCCTGCACGATATCGGAGCTCACAAAGTAGTATGGGGCATGCCACAACAGGGACAACTCCTTACCCGTGGCCGCGAAGTACTGATCCTCGTTCTGCGCCAATCCGCGCTTTATGAACTCCTTGTCCAGACGGAAGCGTGCGTCGGTCATGTCGAAATAAATCGAGAAGAGACTCCCGATCTCGTGGCCGGATCGAGAGATTTCCCGAACCGCATCCGGGTAGCTGCGGATGGCCTCGCCGTTAACGAAGAAGGTACAGCGCAGGCCGTAGTCTGCAAGTGCGGAGAGGATGGCGGGAAGTCCCTCCACCGAATCGATTACGTTGAACACCAGGGAGATCTCCCGTCTGCGGATCCGCGAGCCGTGATCGAAGGTCACAAAATCGAGAGGATCATCCTCTTCGGGAAACGGTTCCAACTCGCCCGCTTTCTGCTCCAACAGCGTGGTCGTGATCAGTCCTTTCAAATCCCGGATCATAAGCATGTTCTTGAACAGTCTGTCCGGGGTTTCTTCTACATACACCCGGTAGGAGTCCGATGTGATCTTCCTGCTGCGCAGGACCGCTCCTGCCGACTCGATCCAACCAACCCCAGTGGATTGGAAAGTTCTCTCCCCCACGGTGGCCAGTACAGCCTCTTCATCGGCGGAGAAACTGTAGCCGTTCGGTTGAGAAATCCCAAGCAACCGCTTCCGGCCACCATCGAGGGTATACAACTCAATCACCTTGCGGCCGGCGATGACCAACTCCTCCTCCGATATCCAAGCCACCTGCAGGGCTTCGGGGTGAGAGTACTCAGACACTTTGCTCCAGGTCAGATAGTCGTACAACACGACCCGATCCTGAAGAACAACCGCTGCTTGACTCTCATCGGGAGAAAGAATAATATCCTGGGCTCCGTCCACATCGAGCCGCTGGAAAGCGGGGTTGGCGGCCATCTCGGCGACCTCGAAACGGAACGCTTGCGTGTTGGCCCGGCCGTTCTCAGATCCCGCGGTCAGTATGGTCAGCACTCCGGTATCGCTCCACAGTAC
>JAGLQP010000118.1 GCA_023136785.1 Spirochaetales bacterium | reverse complement strand
GCCCGTTTGTGCTCCTGGGTGCTCAGAGTATCCACCAGCGGATGCTCCGGCGCCAGCACCATGTAGGTCGCACCAAACAACGTATCGGGGCGGGTGGTAAACACCTCGATCGTGCCCTCCCCATCGCCCAAGGGAAAATGTACGTTTGCGCCCACACTCTTACCGATCCAGTTGCGCTGCATCAGCTTCAGGCTCTCCGGCCACTCCAATTTGTCCAGATCAGATAGAAGTCGTTCGGCGTAGGCGGTAATCTTCAGCAGCCATTGACGCATATCCCTGCGTTCAACCTGAGAATGGCAGCGTTCGCAGCGCCCGTCCTTCACCTCTTCGTTGGCCAAACCGGTCAGACAGGAGGTACACCAATTGATCGGAATTTTCGCTTCGTAGGCCAGACCCTTCTCCCAGATCTTCAGGAAGATCCACTGGGTCCACTTGTAGTACTCCGGCTCGTGGGTGGAAATCTCCCGGTCCCAGTCGTAGGAGAATCCCAACGTTTTTATCTGAGTGCGGAATCTTCCGATGTTTTCATCTGTGGAAATCTTCGGGTGAATTCCGTGCTTGATGGCGTAGTTTTCCGCGGGCAATCCAAAGCTGTCGAAGCCCATCGGGTGAAGGACATGATAGCCGTTCATCCGCAGGAACCGGCAGTAGATATCGGTGGCGGTGTAGCCTTCGGGATGACCTACGTGCAGACCCGCCGAGGAGGGATAGGGAAACATATCTAGGACATAGACTCGCTTCTCGGGCGGAACGGCAGGATCTTCCTGGGCCCGGAAGGTCTTGTTCTTCTCCCAGTACGCTTGCCACTTCTTCTCGATCCGAGCAAAGGGTAGGGTACTCATGTCAGGGCATATTACCGGCTCACCCGGTGTTTCGTCAATCGGGGGGGATCAACCTTGCGTCAATCCGGGGGGGATCAACCGTAGACCACACAGTTCCTTCCCTGATGTTTCGCCCGGTAGAGGGCCTCATCGGCCCGCTTGAGCAATGTGTCGGATCCTTCACCTGGGCGGTGTTCGGTGACCCCCAAACTAACGGTTACCAAGCCTACATTTCTGCCATCAGTCAACGGGAAACACATCAACGATCTTCAGCTCATAGCTCTCGCCATCCCAGCCTTCGGGATTAAGAGGAAAGATATACTCCAAATCATACTGCTCGACCTTTTCGAAACCGACAGAAAACAGATCAAACTCCATGGTTAAGGTCTGTACCACCGCTTGCCCAGCGGAGAGAAAGTCGATGCTGATCTTGACATTAAAGAGATTCCGGGGGTTGTCGTCCTTGAGCACGATCTTGATCCCCTGCTGTTCGCCGAAGAAAAGTTCGGAATCGGTGATCTTGAGGTACTGCTCGACAAAACGATCGACCTTTCTCTGTTTCTCGAGATCACCTTTAAACCTATCGATGCGAAACTGTACGTTAGTCTCCGGATCGATTTCCTTTGCCTGCTCCAGCAACTCGATGGCTTGTTCGTAGTCTCTCCGATGGGCTGCCTTGTCCGCCTTCTCTCTCAACTCGGCGGCCTTTTTTCGGGCAGCCTCTTTATGGAGATTCATGTAGACTCTCCACTGGCCCTCTTCATTTACGAGGGTAAACGGGCTCGGCGCCTTTTCTCGGGGAGGGCTGCCATCGGGATAATTCTTCTCCAACCACTGAGTTACCATCGCCTCCGTTTCCGCCTTTGGAATGCTCGGATCGTCTAACTCAGGCAGGTCGAATCCAATTCCGAACAGTACTTCCAGATGATTCACAAAATCGAGCTCAACATCGAAGATCTGTTTGTTTCCCTCCCCGCTAGCGGAACGGATTTTATATTCGAGCTTCTCTTTGGTGAGGAAATCATAGAGCGTGAGGGACAGTTCTTTCGATCTTTCAATCCCCAAATCAAACTGATGAACCGTTTCGATATACTCCTGCTCACTCATTGCCCTGTGATCCTCAGAGGAAAGAAACGAATACTCTTGAGAAAAATCCATTGCAGCCATCGCACCGAGAAACTGCTCTAGGGTATCCTGCGCTGAATCTGCCAACAATGGCGAGAGAGCCGCCGCCACTAAAAACAGCGAAACGAACAGTGGTTTCACCGACTTGCCCATATTTTCCCCCTTGATAGGAACCATTTTCTTCAATCATCGGGCATCGAGATCATTTGTTGAATACCAAAAATTTAGATTTCGATAATCAATTCGGATCGGATTCAAACTAGGTTCGTAAATCTCCGCAATCGTGCGACATCTGTCGCAAAATCCCTCCAAGCAGGTTAGGGGCGAATACGCCGACGGTCCCGAGGGAACAATGACGCTTCTTTGATATTAGCCAGACCGAGAATTTTCTGAGTCAGCCGCGCCGAACTCTTTCATCTTCGAGAAATACTCCAACATCTGAAAAACCGCCTGTTCGAAGCGTTGGATTTCCTCGTCGGAAAGCTCAAATCGTGCCAGTTGAGCTGTAATATCGAGTTCTGCCCGTTCCATGATTTGCTGCAGCCCATTGAACACAGGCAACCTCGCCATGTCAACCCATGGATCACACCACCAAAAAACAGAAAAAAATTTGACCTCGCGAGAATCCGGCACTATATTTAAAATTGAAATTGAGCCAATTACACTGCCATTGCAGAGCGATTTGAGTCCGGTAGATAACATCTCACCTTCAGTACAGTTATTCAGAGCGTTCCACCGGGAGCAGCTAAATCCCTCCTATAAAAAAATTTGACGTAAAACTAGGGAATGATACAATAGGATACAACGAGGAAGCGAGTCGAAGGGGAAAAAGTGGGCAAGAAGGAGTTCCCAAAATTACACTTTTACGATCACGACCTGACGGATATGTACGACTATACCTTCAACCGTCTCAAGGGATTTTGGAAACGGGGGACTTCCGAGAATGAACTCCAACCTAGATATTTCAGCTATCCCGACAGCGAAAACATCAACCAATTCGAAGCCATTCTGGCCACTTTTTTTTTAGTATACAGCAACCGTGTGTTTCCCGTGCTATCCCTGATTGACAATTTCTACAACAAGCAGGAAAAGGACGGGGCAATCCGTGGAGAGTACTCCATTAAAGACGGCAAGCCCATATTCAGCAGGAAAAACCCTGAAGGGGTCCTGCCACCTCTGTTTGCTTGGGCGGAGTACAATATCTACCACAAGATTGGACTGAAAAAGAGAGTCCGGGAAGTCATGCCTATTCTGGAGCGTTATTTCAGCTGGCTGGAGAAGGCATGCAAACAGGAGAACGGACTATACGCTGTTCCTCTTTCAGCGACCATAATGACCAACAGCCCCCGGCAAAATATGAAGTATCCGATCGACTTCAACACCCAGGCCGCGATCAATGCTCTGTACATGTCCGCCTTAGGAGATATCCTCAACGACAAAGAGATCAGCTATCGCTACAAGAAAACCTACTTCTCGTTGAAAACCCGAATCAGTTCGCTGATGTGGAACGACAAAGATCGTTTCTACTACGATCTGGATAAGGATGAGAAACAGGTCAAAGTGAAGACTGCCGCTTCTTTCTGGCCTCTGCTGGCGGAAATACCCAACGAGGTTAGGGCGGAAGGTTTGATCGGGCATCTCACCAATCCGAAAACCTTCGGTTTGGAAAATCCGTTCCCCTCTCTGGCGGCCAGCGAAAAAGAATTCGATCAACGAGGGTATGGTTTCCGCGGTTCCGTATTTCCCTTCCTCACCTACATGATCATCAAAGGTTTGGAAAAATACGGGAAATTCGAACTAGCCCGGGAATGCTCAATCAAGCATCTATATTTCGTGTTGGAAGGGTTGCATACCGAAGATGGCATGAAAGGAACACTCTGGGAAGCCTACTCACCTGTTCGGGAAGGAGCGGCCGCTTGGCCGGGTAATCCACAGTTTCCCCGCCAGCTGTTTCTCCCCTATGTCGCCCTTTCGACCATCACCCTGATGATCGAGAATGTTATTGGTTTGTATATCTCCCTTCCTCGAAAGACCGTCGACTGGATTATTCCCAGCCTGGAAATTATGGGAATAGAGGATCTCGCCCTAAAACGAAACATGATTTCCATAGTAAGCAACAAGAGCGGTCGCGGTTGGGAGATACGGCTGGAATCAGAGAAGCTGTACTACCTGACGGTCAATGTCCTCGCCTCGAAGAAAAAGACCCTTCCCATTCCTTCGGGCAAATGTTCGATCCTAATAGATAAGATCTAAGAGGGCGGACTACTCGATCGACCGTCGGCCTTCCAAAGCACGAGCCAGGGTCAACCGGTCCGCATATTCCAAATCACCACCCACGGGTAATCCAAGTGCCAGGCGGGTCACAGAAACACCGGGTTCTTTTAGAAGGCCGGACAGGTATACCGCCGTGGTATCGCCTTCCACCGTAGGATTGGTTGCCAGGATCACCTCTCGAAATCCCTCCTCCCGCATCCGCTTGAACAGACTATCGATCCGCAGGTTTTCAGGACCGATGCCGTCAATCGGAGATATGGCCCCCATCAATACATGATATAGACCGTGGTACTGATGGGTCATTTCGATCGAAACGAGGTCCTTTGGCTCTTCTACTACACATAGAGTGCGCCTGTCTCGATGATTGTCACTGCAGATTCGACAGGGGATCTCTTCGGTGTAGTTTCCACACACCGGACATGGTTTCATCTTATCCTTGAGCTCCCGCAGGTCCTTGGATAGGGAATGGACATAGGAGGCATCCGCTCGAAGCAGAAAATAGGCTATCCGGGAAGCGCTCTTTTTTCCCAAACCCGGCAACTTGGCCAGGTTTTCGATCATCCGTTCAAGGGCGGTCACATTACAGCCCCAATAAACCGGGCGGTAGATTGATCCCGCCGGTGAGAGAGGAGACCTCCTCGCGGATTTTTTCTTTTATTTTGAACAGGGCATCGGAAAAGGCTGCCTGCATCAAATCCTGAAGCATCTGAATGTCATTAGGATCAACCACCTCTTCGGAAATCCTCAACCCCATTACCTCCATGTGGCCGTTCATCTCAACCTGAACCATATCCCCACCGGCCGAGCCGATCACACTGATTCCCTGGAGGCGGTTCTGGATTTCGCTCATCCGCTCCTGCATATTGCCGAACTGTTTGATAAAGTCAAAGGGGTTTATCGCCATAGTTATTCTCCCTTGTCGACGATTTCGCCGCGAAATATCTTCTTTACGATTTCGGCCTGTTCATTGATCGATGAAGCAGAACTCTGATCTCCACCGGCAACTTCCACGCGCAATCGTAGAATCCCCTGCGCTGGAAACACGGCACTCGCATGTTGTATCAACGTATCCCGCTCTTTGCGTACCTGCTCTGCTGAAAAGCGATCCTGAGCTTTGAAGAACAGTCGGAGCTCACCATCGGCCACTTCCCACGATTCGGACTTCTCCAACAGTGTGGATAGCGCCAGCTTCTCTTTTCGTACGGCTTCAATCAGCTCCTTTAGGCTGCCAGATTTATTACCCGGCTTATCGGCTACGGCGTTTTTTGGACCGGTAACTCTTTGATCAGCATCCGCCAGCGAAGACTCCCCTGCAACCACGGTCGTGGAGACCGAAGCGGAAGGAAACAGTTCGGTTTTTACAGCCCGAATCGTTTTCAAGAGTTCAGCCGGATCAACAAGATCCTGCAGGCTGGCGAGTTGACACATCACCAGTTCCAGATCGAAGCGCTGCTGAAGGGAGAAGCGCAGATTTCTGTGCAGCTCCAGGAGCAGCTCGATCGCTTTCTCCAACTGTTCAGCACTGAAAGTCTCGATCAGCTCCTGCGGGTAGTCGTCGGGAGAACCGGAAAGGAGAGAACTTTTTCGAATTCCACATTTGATAAACAACAGGTTGCGAAAATAATCCGTCAGGTCTACGACGAATTGCTCCACCGAAACCCCCAGATCCAGGATTTCCGAGCACTTTTCCAAAATAGCTTTTTTATCTCTTTGTGATATAATATTTCCAATCTGATTAATCTGATCGAGACCCACCAAACCCAACTTCGCCCGGATTCTCTCAAGAGTAATCCCGTCCCCGGAGAAAGAGATCACCTGGTCGAGGAGCGTGTAGGCATCCCTCAGACTTCCCGTAGATTCCTTGGCGATCCAGAACAGAGCCGCCTCCTCCGCCTGGAGAGAGAGTTCGTTCACTACTTTCTCAAGCATCTCCTTTATCTGTGAGAAAGAGATCAGACGGAAGTTGAATTGCTGACATCGCGAGCGTATGGTAGCGGGAACTTTGTGAACCTCCGTGGTGGCAAAGATGAATACGATGTAGGGCGGCGGTTCCTCGATGGTTTTCAACAGAGCGTTGAAAGCGCTGTTGGAAAGCATATGAACCTCGTCAATGATATAAACCTTGTAACGACTGGAGTTGGGAACGAAGAGGACCTCGTCCTTGATCTCTCTGACATCGTTGACA
>JAGLQP010000117.1 GCA_023136785.1 Spirochaetales bacterium | reverse complement strand
CCCCCCGCTGCTACGAGACCCGCATCGTTTCCCGTCACGGCAAGGTGATTCCCGTAGAGATCACCGGTGCGCGAACCACCTGGCAGAATGAAGCGGCGGATGTCGTGATCATCCGCGACATCTCGGTGCGCAAGGAGACGGAGGAACGCCTTCAGGACCAACAGCAGCAGCTCATGCGGACGGATAAATTGGCATCCCTCGGAGCCTTGGTCGCCGGAGTAGCCCACGAGGTGAATAATCCGAATCAGGTCATCGGCATGAACGCCCACTTCCTCCTGGACGGGCTGCCACATCTCTTCGCCCTGGCGGATTCGGCTGAAAGATTCGATGAAGATATCCGCCTGTCCGGGATGAGCTACGAGGATTTCAAAGAGGCCGCCAGATCGGCGATTTCTGAAATCGAAGCCAGCACCACAAGGATCGACCATATCGTCTCGGAGCTCAAGAGGTTCGTTCGGGGAGGAGCGAAGGGCAAGAGAGAACCCACAGACCTGAACCAGGTGATTCGCACGGTGGTGGATCTGTCGCGGCACATGATCGCCAGAGCAACGGATCGCTTCGACCTTGTTCTCCAGACCGATATTCCCACGGCTCCCGCGGACCGAATCGGGATGGAGCAGGTGATTATGAATCTGCTGCACAACGCCTGTCAGGCCTTGCCGGATAGACAGCGGCAAGTGCGGATCTCGACCCGCTTCGACACCGCTGCAAAGGTCCTCTGTATCGAGGTTGCAGATCAGGGAGTAGGCGTCTCTCCCGAGAGCCTGGCACGTGTGACCGATCCTTTTTTTACCACCCGTGGGGAAAAAGGCGGGACCGGGCTCGGTCTTTCGGTATCCCAACGCATCGTTCGAGATCATGGGGGGACGATGCGTTTTCGATCCGTCGTCGGTCAGGGAACCACGGTCACCGTGACGGTCCCCGCAGAGGCTCGTGGAGATCAGTCCGGGAGCTGAACCGAGACGGCCTTCAACTTTTCCAAGCGCTGTTTGTCCCTCTGCACCGCCCGAGAGTGGGTGACAATCGCCGTAACACCGCTGTCGAAACGGGCCAGCAAACGTTCCGCCGCCGCGGCGACCTGCTCCGGTGTACAGTCGATCAAGGCATCCCTCCGCGCCTGACGTTGCTCATCCCGGATTCCGAGCAGCCCCCGCTTCAAAGCGACAAACCCCTTTTCTCCGGGAGCCATGGGCCGCTCCTCTTTTCCTGCCGCACCAAGGACGATTTTTTCGAACGTCTCCCGGTCGAATTCACTTCTGGCGGCAGAGCGGAGTCCCTCCCGAAAAGCTTCCAGCGTGTCCAGAGTGTTGGGATCCCTGTAAGAAGAAAAACCAAACAAAGCCTCCAGCCCGTTCGCAGATGCACCGGCGCCGTAGGCGCCGCCCTGCATGCGGATCCGTTCCCAGAGAAAACCGGTAGCCAGGAAGTGGGCCAGAACCGCTTCGTGGGCATTTTCTACACTGCCGAAGGAACTGCCGGGAATCGCATGGGCAACGAAGCTCACATTCATCGACCCAACCAGGGTCTCCACAGCCGGGCAGATCTGTGCACCGATCGGATTCGGGGCTTCGGATTCGCCAGATCTCCCCTGCCCGGGTTGGGCTTGACCCAGGGCGGCGACCAAGTCCCCAACAACGGGAATGACTCGGTCCAAGGCGCTCCGCCCGCAGGTCAGATTGACGGTAAGCCCGGAGGGGCAGAGCAGGGATGCTCTGAGTGTGCTCAAGTTGGCACTCAGATCGGGAAGATCCCGCTGTAGATCCTGGCAGACCCCGTTGAGCCAGATGTACTGCGAGATCCCCTTCCACTTCTCCTCGATCGCCAGTGCCGGTGAAAGACGCCCCCCAGCGCGGAGAGCTGCGTAATGACTGCCCGCGGGCACCAGAGACGCCTTGAGGTCGTTGCGTATCTCCAGGACGATCGTGCGCATCCTCTCCAGGTCTTGAAAATCCGCCGACAGGAGCAGGTCCCGCACAAGGGCAACCGCTGCCTGCAGGTTCTGCTCGAGCATCTTTACCCGAAAAACCAACCGCTCCTCGACATTTTCCGCCGGGGCAACCTTGGTATCGGCACTCAAGGATGCGCCGAAGCCCCCCGTATGCAGGGAAAGCCTGCGAGCAACATCGTAGTACGGTATCCCGGGCAGACCACTGCCTCGGACTGCCCGGCTGAAAAGAGGCAACAGGTGCCGCAGTTCCTTTCTGACCCCCGACGTGTCGAAGGCCAGATCGAGATAGACGATACCGTTGGTGTACAGATCGTGGAAAAGAAACGAGCCGGGGTCTATCCGTTCGGTGGGGATCTTTTCCACCTCTCGCCGTAGATCGGTCAGGTGCAGGGCTGGAATCCGTGATAAGATCTCCGGAGAATCCTGCTGCTCCTGAAACATCTTGAGCTTATCCAGATCCACCTGCAACTGCCGGAGGCCTTCCCGGCCCATGGCCTGTCTGAGGGATAAAAGCTCCTTTTTTTCCGCCTCTTCCTCCCGTCTCTTCGCTTGCGGATCGGGCCGAACCACAACGGTGGTTCTGTGCGGATTGGCAAGCAGATACCCCTCTATCAGCCGTTCGAAATATCCGCCTTTGGCGACCTCGGCTTTCAATACATCCATCCAACGCTGAAACTCGAGGGTGGTCTCCGGATCACTGCCGTGCAGCCAACCGCGTAATGCCCGCCGCATCAGCGTCAAGGAGTAGGGCCGCCCTCCCCTTCTGATCTCGCGATTGCGGAACTCGACCTGGTGCAGCGCGGCCTGTACCGCTTCTTCCGACACTCCCCGATCCACCAGGGCTCGGAGGGTCTCGAATACCACGGACTCCAAGCCTTCAGCCGATTCCGGTTCTGTGCCCCGCAGGCCTACCGAAAACATGAGCTCGTTCAGCTCCGTCTCCAGACCCGTCGCCGGGGACAGATCGTCTCCCAATTTCGACTCCAGCAGAGCTCTATGCACAGGGGCGCCCTCGTTGCCGATCAGCAGTTCCGTGAGCACCTCGAAGGACAGGAGTTTGAGCGGATCCTTGACCGGCACGGTCAACCAATTCAGAATGACAGAAGACTTCCTCTCGAGATTCTCCGGTGTGCCCGCCTCTATAGGAAAGGTCTTCTCTACCCTCTTCGGCTCCTGCCAGCGGGGTTGCAGAACCAGGTGAGAGTCGATTTGCGCCGAACCGAAGGACTGCAGGAAATTTTCCTCGAGGAATTCCAGAGTTTGAGGGGTGGGGATATTTCCGTAGAGAAAAATCCGGCAGTTCCCCGGATGGTAGAACCGGCTGTGGAATGCCCGCAGCTCGTCGTGGGTCAGGGAAGCGATCGCTTCAGGATGGCCACCGGATTCAAAACCGTAGGGTGTGTCGGGAAACAGGCTGCGCATGGAAGCATAGGCCACGATCGATTCGGGGCTGGAAAACACTCCCTTCATTTCGTTGAATACGACTCCGGTTCGTATCAGCCCATCCCCCTGATCCTCCGATTTGGAGGGTTCGAGGTGTTGAGCCTCCTGCATGAATACCTCCCGCTGCAGGAGGGGGAAAAAAACGGCGTCCCCGGTTACCAGCATGAGATTGAAGAAATCCTTTTCAACCATGCTGCTGGCCGGGTATACGGTTTTATCCGGGAACGTAAAGGCATTGAGAAAGGTCTGCAAACTGCTCTTCAACAGCACAACGAAAGGATCCTTGAGAGGAAACCGTTTCGAGCCGCAGAGAACCGAGTGCTCCAGGATATGAGCCGCCCCGGTATCGTCCTGGGGGGGAGTACGAAAGGCAAAGGCGAACAGATTCTCAGGATCATCGTTCCAGAGATGAAACACCTCGCACCCCGTGCTTAAATGACGAAATAGTAAAGCCCGAGAGCCGTACTCCGGCATGTCCTTGTTCGATATTGCCTCGAAACCCGCGCTGCGATAGCCGGGGGATATATTATCTGGATTCAAACTTTGCTCCTTCATGACGCTCAAAAATCCGGCCCTCTACACCTTCACGAACCGATGCTTTTGAGAATATAGTCATCCCAACACCTCTGCGTCCAATGGGAGAAGTCGATATGGCTCGTACCAATCTGCAAACCCTTCGTGAACGGGCAGAGCTCCTCCAGCTGATCAGGATGTTTTTTCTGGATCGAGGTTATCTCGAGGTGGACACAGCCCTGCTCTGCCCGACTCTGATCCCGGAGGGCAGCCTGGAAGTGTTTCGCACCTGTTACCGCTCGGCGGGCGGCACGGACCGGGATGCATTTCTCATCCCCTCGCCGGAGCTGTGGATGAAACGCCTGGTCGCCGAGGGCAGTGGAAGCATCTTCCAGATCTGCAAGTCTTTCCGCAACAGCGAACCCGCCGGCCCCCTGCACAGCCCTGAGTTCACCATGCTGGAATGGTATACCCTGCAGGCGGACTATCTGCAGTCCATGGACACCTTGGAGGAGTTGTTCGCCCACCTCTTCGAGAAATTGGGCAGGGATCCTGTTCTTGCCTTCGGCGACCACCGGGTGGACTGCTCCCTGCCCTTTCTGCGTCTGTCCATGGCCGAAGCGTTTCAAGAACACCTTCGTGTCGACCTGCGGCAACTGACGAACTTCGAAGCCCTCGGAGATGCGGCTCGAAGCAGCGGGCTCACGGTAACCCCGCAGGACCGTCGAGAGGACCTTTTTCACAAACTCTTTCTAACATCTGTTGAACCCAACCTACCCCACTCCAGACCCGTGATCCTCTACGATTACCCTGCCCTGATCCCCACTTTGGCCCGTAACAAACCCGGCACCCCATGGGCGGAGCGCTGGGAGCTGTACCTGGCCGGAGTAGAGGTCGCCAACTGCTATTCCGAGGAGACCGACCCTGAACGCATCGAAATCTTCTTCACAGAACAGGAGAAGAAGAAACGGCAGGGGCTTGAGTTCCACCCCAGCGACTGGGAACTGGTTCGGATCATCCGTCAACAGGGGTTGCCGAAGTGTTCCGGGGTGGCCCTCGGTCTGGAACGCCTCCTGCTTTTTTTCCTCAATCAGGATTCGATTGGCGGCGTCCTTCCCTACGGTGCGGAGCTGTCCGTATGATGAGACCGCACGGGGTGAGGGGATCGGAGTATTGTAACGAGCAGGGGAAGTGTTTAGGATAGGAGCCCATGATACGCGCAGGTGCTATTTCAAAAGGAACATTTCTTCGCATGAAGAATGAACCCTACGTGGTGGTCGAACGGGAGTTCGTCAACCCGGGAAAAGGCTCCGCCTTCGTGCGCCTGAAGCTGAAAAGCCTGATCAGCGGACAGGTGCTAAAACAGGTCAACAAGAGTCAGGAAATGCTCGAGGACATCAACGTCGAAACCAAAGAGGCTCAGTACCTCTACGCCGACGGGGAACACTATCACTTTATGGACTTGGAAACCTACGAGCAGTTCACCGTAGCCATAGAGGGCCACGAAGACAAGAAGTTCTTCATTCTGGAGGGAGTTACGGTTCAACTCTCCTTTTGGGATGAAAAACCAATCGATATCCTACTTCCCTACAAAGTCGTCTTAACTGTAAAGGAAGCGGGAGAGGGTCTGAAGGGAGACACCGTGTCCGGGGCGACCAAACAGGTCACGGTGGAAACGGGATTGGTCGTGAAGGTGCCTCTGTTCATCAAACAGGGGGACAAGATCCTGGTGAACTCAGAGACTCGGGAGTATGTAGAGCGGGTCAACAAATGAGCTTCTACTCCCACCAGAGCTCTTCGCCGTTTATATAAAACTCCTCTACCGGATGGGAGCGGCGGTGAGTCTCGATGCTGTTTACCGCGTCCAGATACGCCCTCAGGCTGGCTTCCACCACGTCGGTGGATCCGCAGTGGCCGTGGAAACGCCTTCCCAGGTAGGACAGACTGACGGTCACCTCCGCCCGGGCATCCTTCCCCTCGGTGAGGTGATCCACAGAGTAGAGGATCAGCCGTGGATTTACCCCGACCGCCTTGTCAACGGCGCGGCACAGTGCGTCCACCGGCCCGGTGCCCGTGGCGGATTGCACAAGCACCGTATCTTCTCTGTTCAGCTCGACACTGCCGACGGGAAGCGTTTGGGTCCCGGTCATCACGTTGAAAGAAGCAAGGGTGTATACCCTCTGAGCCTCCTCTAATCGAGCCTGCTCTACAATCGACTGAACTTCGCTCAAGGAGACCGTCTTTTTCCGACGCACTTGAGATTTATACAGCCCGTAGGCCTTGTCCAAGTCCACCTCTTCCACAGCGACCTGGAAGTTTTTCAGCTGCTGCCTGAATCCGGCACGACTCATCTCCTGATCGCCGAAAAGGGCATCCTCGGATCGGCCGATCGTCTCCTCCCGCAACAGCTCCCGAAGATGCCCGGGCAGTGCGTCTCTGACATCCGTGCTTCCCCCAGCCCGGGTTTCCCGGAACGCACATTTTCCCAGGATCGGCTTGTTGGGATGGGGAGGAATGCCGGTCAGCCTGGAG
>JAGLQP010000116.1 GCA_023136785.1 Spirochaetales bacterium | reverse complement strand
AGAAAAAAATTGCACTCCCCAACGAAAAACACAGCCTCGCCGGCATACTGGGAGTTCGGAAATTCGATCAGAATCCTCGCAAAAGCGGTGAGAGCTTCGGGATAATCCGAAAAGCGCAAAGCTAGGCCGCCGACTCGGTACAGAGCCTCCGGCCAGATATACTGCGCCGACTCTCTTTCCAGAAGCCGACCGTAGCTGCTCCGGGCAGCCGCCCAGTTCGATAGGTTTTCCTCGACCATCCCCTTCAGGAGCAGGGAATGGTCGAAATAGGGTTGCTCATCGGGATATTTCTCCACCTGCGCCTTCAGGTGAGAGAGGGCGTCGGGGTAATTTTGGAGTTGGAAGTGGGCGCTCCCCAGCCAGTAGGACACCCTTCGGTTGTTGTCTGACCGGGGATACTTTCCGGCATAATTGTCTAAAGCGGCTATACAGCTGCGGAACTCCTCAAGATAGAAATCCGACACACCGCTTAAGTAATCCGCATCGTCGGCCAGAGGACTATCCGGATACTGATCGACCAGCTGCCTGAAGTTCCGCCCGGCCATCACGTATAAACCGTCCTGGAAGGCTTTCTTCCCAGCCTCGAACAGGTTCTCGACACCCTGGGCGTAGCCGGCTGCAGGAGCAGCCCAGAGCATCAGGAAGACAAGAAAAAACAGGGAGGCCACTTTTGTCCTGGTATGCAAACCTCTCTCTCCAGCAGCTGCTCCCCGGTGATGGGTCAGCGTACGGCTAGTTCCTGGGGCAGCTGAGAAGAACCTTCTGCGGGGGAGCCGCCCTTCCCGCGCTTGCCTTGATTCCCCTTGCCCCGAGTCTTACGTTCTCTCTTCGCGCGGAAGGCGATCTTCTCCTCCTTCAGGTCGACCACAATCGTACTGCCCTGCTTGAACCGTCCTTTCAATATATCTATGGAAAGTGGATCTTCGACCAACTTCTGCAAGATCCTGCGCAGCGGACGTGCGCCGTACTTTGCGTCATAACCCTCTTCGATCAGGAAGGTTCGAGCCGCTTTGGTTATCTGCAAGGTGATATTCTGCTCGTTCAGCTGCTCCTGGACTTCCCCGACCATCAACTCGAGGATGTCCCACAGATGCTCCCGATTCAGGCTGTGGAAGACGACGGCTTCATCAACCCTGTTGATGAACTCCGGGTTAAACAGGCGCTTCATCTCACTCAAAGCGCTGGTGCGGATCTCTTCGTAGCGCATCATCCCCTCTTCCACGTGAAATCCCAGGGATGAATCGTTGCTGATTTCCCGAGCTCCGGCATTGGAGGTCATGATCAGAACAGTATTACGAAAGCTGACGGTATGACCGAGGTTGTCCTGAAGCTGTCCCTCCTCCAGCACCTGCAGCAGCAGGTTGAACACGTCCGGATGGGCCTTTTCGATCTCATCGAGCAGAATGACGCTGTAGGGCCGCCTGCGGATCTTCTCGGTCAGAAGACCGCCATCCTCATAGCCGATGTATCCCGGGGGAGCACCGACCAGGCGGGAGACATTGTGCTTCTCCATAAAATCAGACATGTCGATGCGAATCAGGGCATCTTCATTTCCGAAGAGAAAGGCCGCCAGGGTCTTGGCCAGAAGTGTCTTCCCTACCCCGGTCGGACCGAGAAAGATAAAGGATCCCAAGGGCCGTTTTGGCGAGCTCAAACCCGTGCGGGAACGTCGGATCGCCGCGGCGATCGAGCTGATTGCCGCGTCCTGACCGATCACTCGCTTGTGCAGCTCCTCTTCGATCTTCAGCAGCTTTTCGGATTCACTTTGAGCGATCCGGTTCAGGGGAATCCCCGTGATCTCGGAGATTACGGTCTGGATTTCCTCCACATCGATCAGATTCTCCTCCACCCGGAGATTCGCTTCCCAGTCCTGTTTGACCATATCCATGCGTCCGCGCAGGTTTTTCACCTGGTCCCGAAGCGACGCCGCCTGTTCATAGTTCTGCTGAGCGACGAGATTGCTCTTCTCTGCGCTCAGCTTCTCGATCTTGCTCTCGATATTAGCCAGCTCCTTGGGCCGCACGCTGGTGTCTATCTTCTTACGGCTGCCCGCCTCGTCGATCAGGTCGATCGCTTTGTCCGGGAGAAATCGGTCGGAAATGTAGCGATGAGACAGGGTGGCGGAAGCCTCCAGCGCTTCGTAGGTGTAGGTCACGTGGTGAAATTTCCCGTAATGCTCTTTCAAACCCTTCAGTATCTCGATCGTCTCCTCCAGATTCGGTTCTTTTACGTAAATCGGTTGGAACCTTCGCTCTAAAGCGGCATCCTTCTCCACGTATTTCCTGTAATCGTTAAGGGTCGTTGCTCCGATGCACTGGAGCTCACCTCTGGACAGAGCGGGCTTGAGCATATTCGAGGCATCGATGGCGCCTTCCGCGCCGCCGGCACCGATGAGGGTGTGCAGCTCGTCGATGAAAAGAATGACGTTGTTCGCGGCCATGATCTCCTTCATGACCCGCTTCAACCGCTCTTCAAACTCACCGCGGTACTTGGTTCCGGCAACCAGTGAAGCCAAGTCCAGCGTAAGTACCCGCCGTCCGGCCAGAACCTCGGGGACATCGCCGGTAACGATCCGCTGAGCGAGTCCTTCAACGATCGCCGTTTTGCCCACTCCGGGTTCCCCGATCAGAACCGGATTGTTCTTCGTACGCCGGGCCAGGATCTGAACGACTCTCTGGATCTCCCGCAGCCGACCGATAACCGGATCAAGTTTGTCTTCCCGGGCCAGTTTGGTCAGGTCACGGCTGAACTCGTCCAGTGTGGGGGTCGCTTTTCTGGAAATGGGCTGGGTCTTCTTCTTGTGCTGTTGTAAATGCTGATTCAGGTCGCCGAGACCGTTGATTTGGATAATCAACTCTCTCAACTTGGCCGATGTGACTTTGTTGCGGTTCAAGTAACGCGTGGTTGGGCTGTCCGACTCCTGGCTGGCCGCGAGAAGCAGATGCTCGGTCCCGATATACTCGTGGCCCATGTTTCTCGCCTCCGCAGCGGAATCCTCCAGGATCTTTTTCCCCCGCTTCGACGGCGGGACGTCGCCCAGAATCAACCCTCCCTTTCCCATAGGAAGGGAATGCTCGATCTCCAACTGCATCTCCCCAAGATCAACCTTGGCCTTCTGCAGCGCCTTTACCGCTACTCCCTCTCCGTCTTTGAGCAATGCAATAATGATATGCTCAGGGAGAAGCTGGTCGGAGTGAAATCGCTTTGCCTCTTCCTGGGCCAGTACCGTCAAAATCTTCTGAGCGCGCTGGGTTAAGCCCTTAAACATTGTTGTCCTCCCGGACATGCCCTTCCAGAGCATGCCGTATCAGTTTTGCCCGGGTATAATCTACTAATTTATTATCTGTATCGTCATCCATTTGGTCGAGCATTTTTTGGATATGAGCCTTCTGAGCCCGAATCATGAGGGAGGTAACCACCTCAATCCCAAGCTCGCTGATCATTCCCAGGCCGATTCCCAGGCGGACGGTGGACAGCAGGGTGATCGCCTCTTTGGAAGATATCAGGCGGCAGGCCTTCAACACACCGAAGGCCCTGTGAACCCGATCTTCCAACTCGATTCGACGGCTCTTGGTTGACTCCTCCCGGGCCTTTCGTTCGTACTCCACCAGCTCCCGGGCCGCCTCCCCCACTGAAGCGAGAATCTCCTTCTCCCGGTAGCCGATACAGAGGGGATTGGAAATCTGGTACATGTCGCCCAGCGAGTGATCTCCATCTCCCCAATAACCCTTGATCTGCAGTCCCATCTGGTTGATCCGCTTCAAAGCCCAACCGATCGTATCGTCGGTTACCAGGGCTGGCATATGCAGCATAACCGAAGCCCTCAACCCCGTGCCGGCGTTGTCCAGCCGTGAGGTGAGATACCCCCATTCAATCGACGCGGCGAAGTGCAAGGAACCCTCCAGCCTGCTGTCCAGTTCGTCCACGGCGGCAAAGATCTCCTGCAGGCAGAGGCCCGTGCGCATACAGGTCAGCCGAAGGTGATCGTCCTCGTTGACCATAGCGCTGATTCTGCCGTCGCCGCTCAGAAGAACCAGCTTGTTCGGCGAAACGCAGAAATCCTGGGAAATAATATTCTGCTCCATAAGGATCTTACGTTCAAGAGGGGGCAGACGGTCCAGGTAAATCGCTTCAAAGGAATATTTTAGTTTTTCGAAGGCTTCGGTGACCTCCCGCTGGACCTGTTCCTCCTCTTCTTTGCTCATGACCGGGGGAAAGGGGAAACCGAACAGATTTCGGGCCAGGCGGACCCGACTGGAAACCGCCACGTCATCTTCGGCGCCGGATGAGCTAAACCAGCCCTCGTCAATACGCATCAGCCATCATCCGAAGATTTTTCCAATTCCTGGATACGGTCGCGAATACGAGCGGCCTTTTCATAGTCTTCGCGTTTGAGGGCACGTTTAAGTCCCTCCTTCAGTTTCACCACATCGAAAAGGAACTTCTTGTAGGTGTTCAGGCGTTTTGGCAGCTTTCCCCTGTGGCTTGGCTGGGCGCCCATCTTTTCCAAAAGAAAATGTATTTCCCGGCTGAAGGTGGTGTAGCATTCCACGCACCCTATCTTCTCGCGTTTTCGGATCGATTCCCAATTCAAACCGCATTGAGGGCACACCGCGTTCTTCTTCTCTTTCACATTGCGGATGTCCACCAGGCCGTTGAGCATGTTGGAAATGGACAGCTCGAGGTGATCCCCGCCACCGGTTCCACCGCCGATCCCTCTCTCCATGGCGCACTCTTCACATAGATGCAGATCCACCCGTTCTTTTCCGATGACCTGTTGAATGTGGATTACCGCTTTGCTAGCACCGCATATTTCACATTTCATTCCTGCACCATCTTCGTCTATACTATCGCAATCTTCGATTTAACTGAAGGGAAGATCAAATTTTCCTTAACACTTCCAGAGGTTTGATACGGGCCGCGGCCCGGGCCGGGAAGAACGCTGCCAGGGAGGACAGCAGAACAGAGGCAGCGGCAACGGCGAACAGCTCGCCCATCTTGATCCGGATGGGAATCTCCTCAAGATAGAACTCCGTGTTGAACACCCGCACCGGCCCGGAGCTCTGCAGCTCCACGATCGGCGAGACCAGCCACCGGAATCCGAACACCAGGTGATTGACCAGCAGCTCCACGCCGGCCAGAACGGAGTTGATATTCACCGCAACAACCAATCCCACTCCCAGACCCAGGAGGATACCGACGACTCCCACACACACTCCGGTGAGCAGAAAGCTGAAGGTAATATCCTGTGGATGAGCCCCCATGGCTTTGAGTATGCCGATCTCTTCGGTCTTTTCAATCACCACCATGATCAAGGCCGACGATATGTTGATCGTAGCTACCGCCACGATCAGGGCCATAACGAAGATCAACAATGCCTTGGTCGTCTGGAAAGACTTGTAATTTGCCCTTTCCAGATCGAACCAACTGGCAAGCTGCGCTTCTCCGGGAAGATCCTCTTCCAGACTGCGGATCTGCCGGCCGATTCTATCGAAGGGGTCGTGCAGCTTCACTCCGAGGAAGAAAGAGGAACTGTCTCTGGGAAGAACACGGATCCCGGTACGTAGCGGGATGTAGATCCACAGTTTGTCCAGCTCCTGGTACCCCGTAGTGAAAACACCCTCTACCGTGAAGGTGCTCACCCTCGGCAGGCTCCGCCGCCCCGCTGAAGAGACCACGGACAGCAGTTTTACCTGCTCCCCAACGCTAAGCTTGAGCTTTTGGGCGATCTCCCGGCCGACCAGCACCGCATCCGGTGTTTGCAGGTCGAAGGATCCCTCGAGGATCCTGAAATATTTGCGGAAATCCACATCCTCCTCGTAGAGCGACGGCGGCACCGCCCGAACGGTCACCGCCCCCCGACCCGCCTCCGTGTACAGAAGACCCATGCCCTGGCGCTCTATGATAACCTGCGTGACTCCCGCCTTCTGCCGCATCTGCTCGGCCAGAGCTTCGTAACTGTCGAGATTCCCATCCCCGGCCAGATGTACTTGCAGGTGATAGGTGCCTACCTCCAGGTATCGTCGGGTTATCCCCTCGATCATTCCGTCGGCAACCTCCAGGACCACGATCAGGGGAATCAGGCTCAATCCGATTCCCAGGATACTGCCGAGCAGATTCGTGGAAATCCGTCCACCCCGTCCAATGAATGTACGAAAACCGAGGTAAAGGGAAAAGCCGACTCGCATACTCTTTCTCACAACCTCCTCAAAGCGCGGTGCTCTAGAAGATAGTGGTCATCTCCCATCCGGGCGAACTCGGTTGCGTGGGTTACTAAAATCATTGTTTTTCCGTGAGTCTTGACCAGGCTGAACAGCAGCTCCTGAATGCCTTGAGAGTTTCGCTCGTCCAGATTACCCGTCGGTTCATCCGCCAGGATCAGCTGCGGTTCGTTCATCAGCGCACGGGCTACGGCCACCCGCTGGCGCTCGCCGCCGGA
>JAGLQP010000115.1 GCA_023136785.1 Spirochaetales bacterium | reverse complement strand
ATGAACCCTTTGCCGGAATCGATCCGATCGCAGTCTACGAGATCAAGCGCATCGTCCTGGATCTTTCCAAAAAAGGGATCGGAGTGCTCATCACCGATCATAACGTTCGGGATACTTTGGAGATCACCCATCGGTCCTACATCATCAACCTTGGCGAGATCGTGGTCGCCGGTCCCAAGGACGAGCTGCTGCAGAGCGAGATAGCCCGCAAGATTTATCTGGGCGAAGAGTTTCGAATGTAGCAAGTATTCTTGAAAAGTCACCGTTGACAATACCCACCTTTATCATTCAAATTTAAGAGATAGAACAAGGAAAGAGAGGAAGAGCAGTTTTCGCAAGCGTATCTCAAAGCCATGGACCAATCACAGAAGCTGGTATTGAAACAGCAGCAGCAGCTGCGTATGACCCCTCAGTTGTACCAGGCGATAAAGATCATGGCGCTTCCCCTGCTGGAGCTGAAGGATACCATTCAGGAAGAGCTGGAAAAGAATCCGGCTCTTGAGGTAGTAGAAGAATCCTCGCCGCTTTCCCTCGACGATACGGGTAAGCGGACTTCGGAAGAACAGGAATATTTCGAGAACACCTCGGATCCGGGGTACATCAAGGTACAGGGTGGAAGCAGCCGGGAGGACGCTCACAGAAAGTTCATCGAAGGCGTACTCACGCGGCCGGAGTCCCTCCACGAGCACCTTCTCTGGCAGCTGCGGGTTCAACCCATCAATGATGTGGAGTTCCGCATCGGTGAGTACCTGATCCGGGATCTCGATGAGAACGGCTTTCACATAGAGAATCCGGATAACTTGATCCGAAATCTCGACGCCAGGGGCGTACCCCTCGAGAAGCCCGAAGAGGTAGTCAGTCCCGATAAGCTCGCCGCTATGAACCGGATCAAAGAGCTGATTCAGGGATTCGATCCGATCGGCACGTGTACAAAGGATTACCGGGAATCGATTCTGGTCCAGATCAAGCTTCATCCCTCTCCTGTTTCGAGGGCGGCGGAGGTCGTGGATAAGTATCTCGAACTTTTGGAGCGGGAAAAAGTCAAAGAGATCGCTCGCAGCATGCGAACAAGTGTAAAGGAGGTGGAAAAGGTCAAGGAGTTCTTACGGGAGCTGGATCCTCTGCCGGGAAGAAATTTTTCCAGCGAGCAGCCCCGTTATGTAATTCCCGATGTGATGGTGAAGGTCCACGAGGGGGAGTTCGTCATCGTGATAAACGACGAGGAAATCCCTGTCTTGGGCATCAACTCCTTTTATGCCAATATCCAGGATCATAAGGAGCAGTACAAACAGAAAGATCTCAAACGGTTCGTCAAGAACGGCGTTCACGAAGCCCACTGGTTTATCAGCAGTATCAGGCGGCGGAACCAGACCCTGCTGAAAGTGTGCAAAGCCATCGTTGAGTTCCAGAGGGAGTTTTTTAGAAAAGGCTCTAAATACCTCGTGCCCCTGTGCCTCAAGGACATTGCCGCTGAAATCGGCGTTCATGAAGCCACGGTCAGCCGGGTCACCAACGGCAAGTATGTACAGACGGAATGGGGCATATTTGAGCTCAAGTATTTTTTCTCCAATTCAGTCCCCGGAAGCGGCCGGTTCTCCAAAGAAGGGGTCAAACAGATACTCAGGGAGATCATCGAAGAGGAGGGGAGCAAGAGGAAGCTCACGGACCAGAAGATCGGAGAGATCCTGGAAGGGAAAGGAGTCAGGATTGCCCGAAGGACGATTGCCAAGTACAGAAAAGAGCTCGATATTATGAGTTCTCACCACAGATAGGAGGATCTATGAACATAGAGATCAAAGGGATTCATGTCGAGATTACAGATAAGATGCGGGATTACATAGACAAGAAGTTACATCGCCTCGAATTCGTTGCCGAGCACATCATCGATTTACTGGTGTTTGTTTCCCAGGAGAAGAGGCGGTACAACCTCGAGGCGAATATTAATTTTCGCTGGGGAAACTCGAATCATATGCGGGCAAAGAGCTTCGATATCTTCGAAGGAATCGACAAGCTCTTCGACAAGGTGGAGATGAAGGTGCTCAAAGAGAAGAACAAGATCCAGGATCATAAGGGTCATGACAGCGTTCGCAGCGGGGAGGCCGCCGGTCCGGAGTCATGAAAAAGATCACAGTTCTGGATCTGTTGCAGCTCGATCTCAGGGACAAAGACTCTCTCAACTTCAAATGCATCGCCGGCCGCGCGGGGCTGGTCCGGGAGTTGAAAGTTCCGGAGATCAACAGGCCGGGTCTGGAGCTCAGCGGGTTTTATGACAATTTTGCCTTTCAGCGCATCCAGATCTTCGGCCGCGGGGAGAAGGCATATTTGGACAAACTGGCCAAAGAAGGGAAGACCGAAACGCTGGAGAAGTTGTTCTCCTGCGAGATTCCCTGCTGCGTCTTTACCCATCAGCAGCAGCCGACGGAGGACTTCCTGAAGTTGGCCGAGAAGACCGGTTGTGCGGTCTTGCAGACGGATCTCGCCTCCTCTGAGTTTACCACTCGGATTTTACGGGTGTTGAGCAACATCTTCGCCCCCAAGCAGAGTGTACACGGGGTCCTGGTGGAAGTATTTGGTATCGGAGCACTGCTTCTGGGAGACAGCGGGGTCGGGAAAAGCGAGACCGCTTTGGCCCTGATCGAACGAAATCACAGGTTGGTAGCGGATGATCTTGTGGAAATTCGCCGCGTCGGCGGCAACATCCTGATTGGTACCGGGACCGGAGTCTCGAGTCATCACATGGAGATCCGGGGTTTGGGTATCATCAACATCGCCCACCTGTTCGGAGTAGGCGCTATTCGGGACAAGAAGCAGATCCAGATGGCGGTCAGACTGGAGGATTGGGACGCAAACAAGAACTATGACAGGATCGGCGCCGAGGAGAACTTCATGGAAATTCTGGGCGTGCAGGTACCCTATATCGTTATTCCGGTTAAGCCGGGCCGCAACATTCCCGTCATCATAGAAACCGCCGCGATGAACGAACGACTGAAGAAGATGGGCTATTATTCGGCAAAAGAGTTTTCCAAGAATGTGGCGCGCTGGCTGGAAACCGAAAGCGCCAAAGCGATTTTCTTGAGCGAGACCTGACCCAAAGCGCCCGGTACACCAAAACATGGTAGAAAAAATCATAACCATCAAGAACCGGGCTGGAATCCATGCCAGGCCCGCCGCTTTGCTCGTAGAGACAGCGAACAGGTTTGCCGCCAGTATCTTCTTGGAGAAAGACGGGGAACAGATCAACAGCAAGTCCATCATGGGTATCCTCACCTTGGCCGCTACCTACAATACCCCTATCAAAATCATCGCCGACGGCAGTGACGAGGAGGAGGCGGTTCAGACGATCAGCAGGTTGTTCGAGAACAAATTTGAGGAGGAGTAAAGCGAAGGGGTACATCCCGATCCTAGTGTTCCTGCTTCTCCTGACTCCGGTGCCTTCCTCTGCCCAGGAGGCCCGAGTGGAGGCGTCAATCCGGGGCCAGAGAGTGTACGGCTCCGTCGAGTATGTCGGTTCCCACAGCCAGGAGGTCTTGGCTTCTCTTTGGGACGGACTCAAAGCGGAGATCACCTTTCAGGTCCGACTGTATAGACAAAACAGAGGATTCTTCGCCTTTATCGGTGACCGCCTTCTGGTCGAACGACGGGTGTCTCAGATCGCCTATTTTGATTTTTTCGAAAACCGTTATAAGATTCAAAGGGATGGAGAGCCGCTGGGAGAATACGCCGCGGAGGCGGAGTTTTTGGATTCGTTTTTCTCCCTGGCCTCGGTTGAACTTGGCAAAATCGAGCCTTCCGGTGCTCAGAACCACTATCTATTGGGCCGGGTGAGGATGATGCCTGTGAAAATCATTGCACCCTTGAATATCATCACCCTTTTCTCTTCCGGAACGGCCTTCACCACACCCTGGATCGAGGCCAAACTGAAGGCCGGAGTCGAGGAGCAATGAGGCTCTTTCAATCCAGCACAACCTCTGTAGGTCTCCTCGTCCTGATACTGATTTTTATCCTTCTCATCGCCCTGATCGTTGTCTTTTCCCAACAGATACTTGTCAATCTCGCCGGTGTCGATGAGCAGGCGAATATCGTAGTCTACGTGGTGGCCATCGCGTTTCCCCTGATCCTGTTGGGGCTGATCGTATTCCAGATCGTCCGCCTGATCCGAGAGCGGGCTACCAGTAAGCCCGGTTCACGACTGAAGACCCGGCTCATCATATTCTTCATGCTCATTGCCCTGCTCTCATCGATTCCTCAAGCGCTCCTGTCTGTAAACTTCATCAACTCAGCCATAAACTTCTGGCTGGAAGCGCGACTTGGCGATGCTCTTCGGGGAGGACTTTCCATCTCTTTGGAGTACTACCGAGGCACCGTGGAAAACCTGCGCAGCTTCAATCAGAGCTCGCTGATGCCCTTCGTGCTGCAAGATCTGGACAGAAATCCGGAGAGACTTTGGAAGAACGTCAGAACCGTAAACTCGGAAGTCCAGTTCATCCAGATTTTTGCCGAAGATGGATCGGAAGTACTGTTTCGTGGAGACCAGGAGGGCCGGCTTCGCAATCTGGTTCGTTTCGACGAACTTACCGGGGACCTGCCCAAAGAGGATCGGGAGGATGTGAGCATCCTTCGAAACGCTTCGGTGTACGAGCTGGGCGGACGGCAATACACGGTGGTGGTGGGACGTCTGATGCCTGAAGATTTCGACAACAAGGCGCGGCGTCTGACCGAGAGCCTGGAAATATTCAATCAGCTCAACCGGTATAAGCGGCTGTTTCGCTTGGTCCTGGTCTTTTTTTACTTCTTCTTCTCCTTTCCCATCTTTCTGCTTTCCATTTTGGTGAGCTTTCTCCTAACCGAAGAGATTATCCGTCCAATCGTCAGCCTGGAGGAGGCAACCCGCAGAGTAGCGGAAGGGGACTTTTCTTTTCGGATCCTGCACCGTTCCGCCGACGAACTGTCTCATTTGGTAGGATCTTTCAACCGAATGGTCTCGGAGCTCTCCCACTCGAGGGAGAAGCTCAGGCAGAGTGAAAAGATCTCCGCCTGGCAGGAGATTGCCCAGCGCCTTGCCCACGAGATAAAAAATCCTCTGACTCCGATTAAACTCTCGGCCCAGAGAATACTGAAAAAATATGCTGCCAGTCCTCAGACAGAGAGCGAGGAGTTTCAGAAGGTGTTGGAAGCCTCCATTCCTGCGATCGTCCGGGAGGTGGACAATCTCAATGATCTTCTGGTTGAGTTCCGGGAGTTCGCCCGTCTGCCCATGCCGCGGCTGCAGTCCATTGCCCTACGGGAATTGGTTGAGGAGGTCGCCGAGATGTACACAAACCTCTCGGCCAACGTGACCATTGATTCGAGCCATATCAGCGAAGACAGCCTGATCCGCGGAGATCCAAATCAAATCAAGCAGGTATTTGCCAATCTGCTGAGGAACGCGATTCAGACTATGCCAAAAGGAGGTGAGATTTCCGTTCGTTCTGCGGTAGTGAACAAGGAAAATCGCCGATACTGCCGAATCTGGATCAAGGACAGCGGCGAAGGGATACCGGAGGAGATCAGGACAAGGGTGTTCGAACCCTACTTCACCTCCAAACGGCAGGGCACGGGGCTGGGTCTGGCTATTGTCGAACGGATCATTTTCGATCATGATGGCAACATCTGGTTCGAAACCCAAGAAGGTGTGGGCACGACATTCATCATAGATTTACCGTTGGGGTGAGTGATAAGTTTTGAGCAGTATATTGGTTGTAGACGACGAACAGGGAATTCGTCAGGTATTACAGGATGTCCTGGGAGATGAGGGCCATCAGGTATTCGCAGTTGAGGATGGGTTTCAGGCTCTCGAGATTCTGGAGCAGGAGGCCGTAGATCTGGTAATCCTGGACGTCTGGCTGCCGAATATGGGAGGAATCGATGTTCTAAAGCGGGTTCGTGGGGGTTGGCCCGATATCGAGGTGGTGGTCATTTCCGGTCATGCCAACATCAACATGGCGGTTCAAGCGGTGAAGATCGGAGCCTTCGATTTCTTGGAGAAACCCCTGTCCCTCGAAAAAACAATAACCGTTGTCGAGAATGCCCTCAAACTCGAAGAGCTGAAGAGAGAAAATCGAAGCCTCAAAGAGAGCATTTTTTTCGAGGATGAGATGATCGGTTCCGGAGAGGGGATGAGCAAAGTAAGGGAGCTGATCGATCAGAGCGCAGGCAGCGATGCCCGGATCCTCGTTCTGGGGGAAAACGGTACCGGAAAAGAGCTGGTTGCCCGAGAGATACACCGGTGTTCCCAACGCGCTAAGGCTCCTTTTGTCGAGGTGAACTGCGCCTCGATTCCCGAAACCTTGATAGAGAGTGCGCTGTTCGGGCACGAGAAAGGGGCCTTCACCGATGCCCACGCCCGGCGCAAAGGCAAGTTTGAGCTGGCCAACGGCGGAACCCTGTTTCTCGATGAGATCGGTGACATG